>CALCEF010000098.1 GCA_937901365.1 uncultured euryarchaeote
TTCAGAACAGAAGAATGTTCAGCACCCTGCAACAATCTTTCAACAGCTTGACTGGCCAAAGGTAGAGCCTCTTCATCCCCAATGATGACCACGGTTGAACCATAAATGACAATCTCTGCACCAGAGTGCTCCTCAATCAATTCGCGAATTCGCCCGTTACGCCCTATGAGGCGACTTCGAATCCGTCGTTGTTGGTTGGCATTTTTCCCAACATATTCTCGCATGTCGTAGAGCATTAGATGCTGATCGTCTTTGAGTAATTGTAGGGCTCTTTCAGGATTCATACCTCGACCAATTGCTCGAATAACATCTGGAAATTTCATTCGAATAATCGGGTCAAATTCTTCGTTCCATACAACAGAAACATCACCACTCTTGGAATCGATGTGGAGTTTTGAATTGGTTGCTTCCTCCAACGCTTTGCGCGTCGCGCCATTCCGTCCAATAAGTACCGCAATGCGGTCTTGCGGAATTCGAGCCAAACCCTCCATTGGCCCCGCGACCGAGGCCTCCTCTTTCAAGACGCCGATTGCCGCCGATTGAGGACATGGCTTGCAAACAAGCCAGCAAGAAGCAACAAAACAAGGTCGGGTGTAAATCCACTAACCGAGCCAACAACCTCTGGGTCGGCCGCACCGATGAGTAGGAACGCCTCATTATTCCCCTCATCTCGTTCAGAGATTGAATCGTCGGGGTCGACGACTACCCGTAGGTCAAATTCACCTGCTGTAAGCAATGTAATGTTGACAGCAATATCCTCCTGCTGATCGATGAAACTGTTCACTGGTATGACCATTGAATTTAGTGCGGTCCATTGTGTCAACGAATCACGACTTGCAGGCGCACTCTCGATTCTCACAACTACACTTCCAAGGTATACTTCATTGGTTTCAATTGTTGCTTCAAGTAGAACGGGGTCTTCCGAACCAGCTCTGACAACCAAGCGGTCAAGGGAAGCGTCAGAAATTGAGAAATCCAAACCTGGCAAGATGAGGAAGTGAGATGCAGGGGTTGTCACAGTATTGCCTGCATCATCCACAAGTGTCGCGCGAAGAGAAAGGTATTGCCCCGCTCTGGTTGACCAGTCGATGGCAGCAGAGAGGTGGCTAGAGGTACCAGATCCTACACTAAGCCAATCTGAAGAGATGTCAGGTGTATTGCCTGCACCATTCGAATCAAATCCGTATTCGATGTAACAGGATGCGGCGTCAATACCAGAATGTGCATCTGTCGAATCCACTGTAACGGCAACCTGTCCAGACAGGGAATCGGTTAGGGTGGGGAGAATCCACCCTCCCGCAACCGGCGCGGTTCGATCAACCATGATTGTGATATTGAGGGGTTCACCAATATTCCCCACCCTGTCTTCGGCCCGGAATTGTATTGTTCGAACACCCTCTTCCAGTGACATTGAACCATATCCAGCAGATCCTATGTCCACCCAATTATCGGCGCTGTCACGCACATGATATGTCGAAATGCCCGAACCACCATTGTCGGTTGCTCCACTCGATAAATCGTTGAAGATCAAGGTCGTTGCATCAGTCCACGAACCTGTTGCTACCGAGAGTGAAGGTGTGCCCACATCAGGTCCACTGCGATCAATACCAATATGGATAGAAGTCTGAGCTGAATTACCTCCTTCATCAAACACTGATAGAATAGGATTCCAAACACCTTCTGGTAAATCTCCGGGAGACCAAGCCCACGAGTTGAGTATTGTCCCTGGCCCATCTTGTGCTGGTGTACCTGAACCGGGAACACCGGTCAAAGTTGCGTACGAAAGATGTGTATCAGAACCAGTCCAATCAAAATTAATCGTTCCCGATTCGCTTGTTGTAAACCAAGCACGGTTGATTGTGGAAGATCCATCGCCGACATCAGACCCAGATGTGGTCAATGTGAGACCGCTTGGTGCAGTATTGTCAATCGTGAAGGTTGGACTGACCACCCAACCAGTGGTTGTTGCATTGGTCAGTGTACCTTCGATTCTCAATTGGTAATCTCCATCGCTGTGCGCACTTGTGTCCCATGCGGTCAACCATGGTGCTGATGTAATCGTGGCAATTGCAGACCAAGTTGTTCCATCAGAAACCTCGACATTGATGTAGTCCATGTCATCTACGTTCGTTGCTCGAACAGTGTATGTGCCAGAAAGGACCTGTCCAGAATCTGGACCTCCGCTGAAGTCTAAATCATCGCTTCGCCCTGATGATGCATCTACACTGAACCATGCTCCATGAGGCACAAGACACAGTAGAATTACTGTGGTCGTGGCCAAAAAGAAGCGGCGGGAAAGCATCGGCACCAATCCTTCCACAATATGCATCGACCTTCAAGGCTTTCCAATGGGACCCGCGAGACTATCACTTGCTTGGGGTATTCAGGCGCTTTCGGAAAGCAGGTTTGAAGTGCCTCGGCCGTTCTCCTGAACCCATGGAGCGGACCCCGCTGGCACAGATTTTGTGCGCGCTTCTCTTCCTCATGCCCCTATTGGCAATCTCCAGCCCGGTTAGCGCGGAATTATCTGGCGACGTTGCTTTTAGCACAGAGGGCCTCTCCATGAGTCCATCAACAGCGGTAGAAGGGGGAGATGTAACATTCACTCTTTCACTCCAAAATGTCGCGAATACAATTGCCGAAGACGTAGTCGTCGAATTTCACAAAAATAGTTTCGAAATGGGTAATCCTGCAGCATTACACACCGTAGATATCGCTGCGAGTTCGTTTGAAGACGTGGATTTTGTTTGGTCAAACCTCGCATGGGGTGATGGTGAACAGACACTATTCATTCGTGTCAATCATAATAATGATCCACAAATCATTTCGCACGATTTCGATGTAGAGGGACTGGCAAATCTTCGATTTTCCTACTTTGAAATCTCACCAGCAACTGGTGCCCATGAAGGAGAACCGGTTCAAATCCAAATCGAGGTAGAAAATGCAGGTCACGCGGATGCACCCGCCAGCCATCTTGAACTGACTGTTGCAGGATCCGCAAATCTTCTCTCCGTATCTCCTTTACAAGCAGGCGATTCTGTTTGGATGAACCAGACCGCTACAGCACCGGCTGCTGGAACATATGACGTGTTTGGAGTCGTGAATGCAGACAGTAGTGACAACATTGTCGAATCAACGACAGGAGATAATACAGAATCGCGTTCGCTAGTTGTGGATACATTGCCAGATTATCGACACGCTGACGGCCCAACAGTCGTTGCTGAACCGGGTTTGGCAGGTCCTTGGACAGTGAGTGGGACCATCGCTCGAGATGGTGGCTCTGGCACGACATCCGTGCCATTGGAAATTCGCATTCAGAATGGCATTGCTCTTGAGGTCGTGAACCTACAATTCACAGATTCAGATTCTTTTGCAGAATATTCCGTCTCGATTACATCGGGTGACTTAACTGAAACAACCCCGGGTGACATTTTCCTTGATCTGGAAATTGATCCATCTGAGAGCGTGGCACAATCAAATTCATTCAACAATTTGGAAACCACATCATTGACAATTTATCAAGAACCGAATGTCGTCGTAACAGGGGCATCTCCACAGTCACCTACGACTGTTCCAGGGAGTATGATTACGTTCACTGTGACATTGCAAAATGTCGGCATGGTCGAAACAAAAGGAGTTCTGTCGGCGACATTTGATGGTCAAGTTCTGACTCCTCAAAATATTACTTTACTTTCTTCAAATACGGGAAATGAGGGTCAACACAGCGCAACTTTCACCGCCTTTGCAGAAGGCCTGACACGAGACATACCATTTGTGGCAACCTGGACAAAAACACCTGGATTTTTTGACCGTTTGGAAACTGATAATGTCGCAACTACTTCGGTGAGTTTGATTTCTGATTTGCAATTACAATTCCTCGCCAACACAGAAGGATGGACGCCAGCAGCTCCCCCGCTCTATGCAGGGTACACTTACGTCTACACAATCGATGCTAAAGCCCAGAGTGGTGCTGGCGATGAGACATTCAACTGTGTAGATCGTTCCACAGGGGTCATCTTAGACACGACACCTACGTTGACTTTTGAAACAGAACAACAGCAAACAATCCGCTGTGAGATTTCAGTGAACCAGCCCGGGCAAATCGAACTTGCAGTGATTCCGCATGGCTCAAGCATACAAACACCTCACGCCAAGGTTTGGTCAGTAGAACCTGAAGGTGGTACCGACACTTCAGGTGAGGGTGACTCCACATCGATTATGCTGTTTGCAATTGCAGGGTTGGTTGCATTAGGTGCTCTTGTTGGTGCTGTGGTACTCACACGACGTGGATTGGCTGATGCCGACCGTGAAACGTACGATTTGTGTCCTGCCTGTGACGGCGATATTGAAGGCGATGAAGACATCTGTCCACACTGTGATTTTGATTTACGAGTTGGCCGTGCTAAATTCCATGATTGTCTTGATTGTAATTCCACAATCCCGTCGATGTTGGAGCATTGTCCATATTGTGGCGCAGAGCAGGATATGGGTGCGCACTATACCCGGCGCGAACAAAAATTCAAGCCATTGCCTGCAGAAGTTGAAGAAGAACAGGTCGAGGAAGAAGACGAGGATGAAATTGTCAGGGGTTACGAAGGCTTCGACACACACGCAGGCTCTCTTGGATTCACTGAGGATCAGTGGGAGGGTGAATGGGATGAAAATATCTCTGAAGCCGAGACATATTTCGACGCCAAGGAAGAGGCTCGATTGGCAGCAGAAGCCGAAGCCACCGGCGGTGACGAAGTCGAGGATATTGTAGAGTCCACCGAACTCAGTGAAGTGATGGATGAAATGCCTGAGCACGATCTCGATGCGTTCCTTGGCGAAGTTGGCACCCGGCAACACCTTTCAGATGACGATGTTGAACTGACAGCGTCCGATGCGAGTTATCGTGAACAAATTTTCGAACTGACCGGAGAGGATGGTGTTTTACCGGGGCAACAGGTCAATGTCGAAGCAATCGTTGACAATACCGTGGTCGGCAATGAAGTCCGTTCCACCAGCAGCGATTTCACCATTCCCGACGAAGAACAGCCCGTCGCTAAGCCAGAGTCAGAATCTGAACCCGCTCCAGACCAACCCGCTTCTAAGCGGCGAGGTGTCCGCCGTCGAAAGAAGGAAGAATAGACGTTCTTGAGGCCGTCACACAGAAATGTGAACCCCTACACCCGATAGACGAGGGACAGGGTTGTCAGGACTGCGTACAAGGACGATGAGCGCCATCATGGCCGTACTTTTCGTGTCCATGGCCATGCCTGGTTGTCTATCTCTTGTTCTCGGTCGAGAAATGATGGAAAGTGCCAGAGGTTTCCCCGAAGTTCAGGAAAAACCAACGCTTTACGACCTATCGCACACATTCGTTATCGACGGCACCGAACTTCTTCCCACTCAAAGCCAAAAAACGCTCTATGAACCAATCCCAATAGATGATACCGTGCGCGAAGTCATCATCTATTTCGAGACTTCAGTCAATTATTTCCTTGGAGATGCCGATATTCGATATGTACACGTTGAGTTGTTGTGGTGTGAGGACGATGGTGCTGGCAACCCCCTAAACTGTGACCAATCCAACCCGATTTACGAGGTAATGGCCGACAACGGATCTTACGAACCAGAACGAATTGAATTAGATCGGAATGAGAATCCCTTTGAAAGTGGCGTATGGAGTCTTACTGTGGACGGTCGTGGAACGGGTTGGAACACAGGGGTGACCATTGTAGACGAACAAGATTCGTGGATTCTACGAGTCACCGTCGTTCGCCCATGCTTAGCCTTCCCCGAAAGTCCTGATGTATGCACTCCAACAATTGAGTTCGAGGATTAAACCAAGCTCTGTGGGCATTTTGACCTGCGCGAGCAATTTCTACACTTCCCTTCTCGCTCATGGTTTCGCTTTGCGCCACCTTCAACCATAAGGCGTTGAATTTCTTTTACCGATGCAAACAAATCCGCTTTCGCCGCATCATTCCATGCAACGGTGAACAATGAGTCTCCCCCATAGCGAAGTATTCCATACTCTGCTTCTGTATCTGTTGTTTTGCTGACTAGGTGAATGTAGGCGAGCAATTGCATTCGGTGACTGTCGTGAGGCTTAGTTGGTATTTTCCCCGTTTTTTGTTCGACAGGAATGAACTGGTTGTCTATTTTCACGATTTGATCAGGGCGGCCGCGAATACCGGTTTCGTCATCGACAAGTAAGGCGGCACTTTGGCCTGAATCATCGCTATATGCCAAGATTTCAGTTTTTGACAGCCCAGCGTCCTCTTTAGCATCAAGTGCCTCTCTACCCCTAATCAATACGCGATGTAATTGCCAGGCACAGAATAGCAACCAAGCCAAGGTAATTACAATCAATGCAAAGGTCAGAACGGTTCTGTTTTGAGCCCAATAAATGGCCAATCCATGCAATGCAACCGCAATCGAAGCCAGAAGCAAGCGAACCTCGACTTTACCTGCCCCACTTCCCTCTTCTATT
Source organism: uncultured euryarchaeote (assembly GCA_937901365.1). Taxonomy (GTDB): domain Archaea; phylum Thermoplasmatota; class Poseidoniia; order Poseidoniales; family Thalassarchaeaceae; genus MGIIb-P. The sequence goes on from CALCEF010000098.1 coordinate 6,479, forward strand.
TCAAAACCGGAAACCATCTCTTCGTCCTGTAGTCCACTTCCATCTATTGTAGGGGGTTGGGCCAATCCGAAGGGGCGTCCCAGCCAGCGTCGCCAAGGCAACGAGATGAGGGTGATTGCCAATACTAGCCACACCACGGCCAAGACGATTAGATAACGACCTACATCTTGGATAAATTGTTCTGAAATTGTGCCTTCACTGACGAAGAAAAATGCTGCCGAATCGGCCGAAAGAGCACAAACGACCGTAATCCACCATGTCCAGATTACCAACTCCTGTGATGCTCGGGATTCGGAGCGCTTGTAGTCCAACATTTTCTCGTGAATACGATCATGCTCTCGCATCCCTTGCACCAACGCCTCTCCCTCTCCGCTGACACCTGCTTTGGACAATTGCCAGGAAACTGGACAGTATGTGTGTCTCTCTAAATCAGATGCCGAAACTGGTAATACAATCCCTTGCAAATCTGTCCAATACCCATCCTTTCGCATCTCCCCTTCGGTGATTGAACCTGAAAGGTCTAGGGCGTTTTCAACAGATTCATCCTCGCCCATGTCAGAATCAGGACGGACTGAATGTTAAGGATTATTCCGATTCTCCTCGCCGACCCCCAAGAGATTTCCACCAACCCTCCATTCGGGCCACTGCGTCGAAAAATCTCGCGTGCGCGAGCGAAGCGGTTATGAAGAGGGGGTGGGTGGCGAGGCCGCACGAGGTTACGAAATGACCGATTCAATGCTGGTTCCTCATGAAACCTATGAGGTAAACAAGGTTCACATTGGTACTCTACAGAAGAGTGCGGACATGAAACCGTTCCTCAGCGGAGATTCTGATGGTTCTGGATTGCACTTGATTGATTTGGAACACACCGACGCTCGAATGCGAATCGTTGCTCAATTCCTCAATCGATACGATGCGAATCGAATTCTAGTAGTGAGTGCACGCCAATATGGACAGCGCCCTGCTCGCAAGTTCGCTCAAGCAATCGGTGCCATGCACATCGTTGGTCGATTTATCCCAGGCACACTCACAAATCCAGGCCTTCGAACTTACATTGAACCCGAACTGATCGTTGTAACAGATCCACAAGCAGATCAGCAATCACTCTCAGAAGCGGTTAGCAGCGGTTTGCCCGTTGTTGCAATTTGCCATACTAACAACAATCTGCGAAACGTGGATTTGTGCCTTCCTGCAAATAACAAGGCCAAGGAAAGCCTAGCAATGATTTACTGGCTACTTTCTCGCGAAGTCCTCAAGGTTCGCGGCACCATGGATGACGACACATGGGAAACCATGCACGATGTTGCTGATTGGAAATCCACTTTCTGAGTCATCTCAGTGAGGTGGAGAAATGCCGGAACAAGTTCCTTTGTTCCTTGCACCGATGTCAGGAGTAACAGACGTTGCATATCGCTTGCTTGCAAGGGAAGCTGGGGCGGACTTCACTTCTACAGAATTCACTGCCGCCAGTGGCCTTAGTCGAAAAGACGCTAGATCATGGGCCAAGGTTGAAACCCATCCAAGAGAATATCCATTCATTCCTCAGATTTTTGGGGGGATCGAGGATGAGATGGTTGAAACAGCGCGTTTGCTATCAAACAATGCTGATGTCATCGACCTCAATTTTGGTTGTCCAGCTCCTAAGGTAACAAAGACCTGTGCTGGTGCAGCAATGATGGGTAACCCCGACAATCTTGTTTCAATGGTTTCTCGGTGTATCGAAGCGAGTGACGTTCCAATATCGGTGAAGATGCGTTTGGGTACAGGGCAGAATTCGATCACAGTTCTTGAAATTGCAGAACGCTGTGCCCAATTGGGTGTCTTGCGGATTTGCGTCCATGGTAGAACATTGGCGCAGAAATATCGGGGTGTTGCCGATTGGGATTTAATTCGAAAGGTTGTTGAAATTGCTGAACCATATGGTGTTCCAGTGATTGCAAATGGTGACGTTGTGGATTCTCGTAGCGCTGAACAATGTCTTGAGGTGACTGGTGCATCTGGATTGATGATTGGCCGAGGTGCTATCGGTGATCCTTGCATATTTGGACGAATCAAGACTGAATTGGGCTGGGAAGATTTCGATGCCCCATGGGGTGATGCGAATGAAGCGGGGCAGAAGCACTGGGCATGGAATCGCTACGTCGAATTGGTGGACGAAATTGGAGGGCCCTATGCCGCTCGCAACATGAAACAACACGCCATCTCATTCACCAAAGGCCTCCCCGGCGGTCGTGAATTACGACCGCATTTACATGCCATCAAGGATTTCCGTTTGATTGGCGAACCTCTGAATATCGCCTTGGAGGCATTCTCCGAGCGTCGCCACAACACATTGATTGTGCCCGAAGCAATTGAAGCGGCAGCAACCGCTTCCGAGGCAGGGGGATGGCGACGTTGAGCGACATCCGTCGCGGAATGAAGGGCATTGGCATTCTTTCGCTGATTTTCGCAATGCTTCTGATAGTTCAGATGATATCTCCCTATCTTGGATGGGATGACCCCGAAGTTGAGGATGGCTTCGCAATTGATGTGGTGACTAGCGGCCTTGGAGGTCCGGCCTGCCTTGAGTGGGTTTCCGATTATGACCTACTGGTCTGCGACCGTGATGGTGGTACAATCGAATTGCTGAATTTCGAGATTGATTCAAACGGCTGGAACTGGACTCCTACTAACAATAGTTTCACCCTGCTTACAGGCCTACACGAGCCCCATGACATTCTCATTCTCGATGACCATATACTCATCTCTGAGCGGGGAAAATTAACTCGTATCAATCAGACTGAACTCGATCAAACTCTGGATGATGCACCACGTGTGGTGGTCATCGATGGTGTACCCACGGGTAATCATCAGACGAACAATCTCGACATCATGCCCAATGGTACTGTGATTTGGCACGTAGGCTCAACCTGCAACATCTGCGATGAGGTGGATGAGCGTAATGCTGCACTACTTTGGGTGAATTCAAGCACTGGGGATCACGGCATCCTTGCAAGTGGTGTTCGCAATTCGTTCCATGGGATATGGGTGCCCGAAATGGGTTACGTTTTCAGCGACAATGGTCGTGATTGGGAAGGGAATCATCCTCCTGAGGAGGTAAACCTCTTGATTCCTGGGGGGGATTACGGTTGGCCTGATGATGATCCTGAACATCCGGTCCCAGAGGGGACCATTGGGCCGATTGCTACATGGACGCCTCACTCTAGCTTGAACAATCTAGCACTTCGTCCACCTAACTCATCATTTCCCGGTGGAAATCACACAATCTATGCCACCGTTTTCGGTTCGTGGAATGCCCTCATTCCCGTTGGCCATGAAATCGTCCGTATCGATTTCACAGCAGACACCAACAGCCCACAAGGTTGGGCGTCCGAGACCTCGGTTTTCGCATCCGAACTTAGTGCGCCGCTACCAATTGCATTCCACCCTAGTGGACACCATCTATTCTATGCAAACTTTCTAGATGATGGCACCCTATACGTTATTTCAACAGTTAATTATTAAATGTAGACTATAATGCTAAAACATGGCCGTTGGTGAGTTCTGCTGGTGCTGTGAGTCCCGTATGACTCGCAAAATAGTCCCATTTATTGGGTTCATTGTTTGGTGGTGTGCAGAATGTACACCTGATTTCGATTACGTTTCGTTCATCGAGAACCATGATTTCTGGGCAGAGGATTAATCTGAATCAATCGCCTTTTCTAGTGTTTCAGCGACTCTCTTGATACGCCTAAATGTGCGATCCGCTTTGGACAATACACGTTCTCGAACCTGATTGGATTTAGCACCACACAAGCGCCAACCAATGGGTAACTTTCCTCCGAGTAAGTTGAGTATAACCATCTGTTCGTTGGACGGGACATCGGCAAACATTTTCTCACATGTAGCGACATTGAATGATTCATTGTCTAGGGATTTGACGACCTTTTTGGCAATCCTCTCATCGATTCTTGAAAGCCCTCCTTTCTTCATCAACCAGTCACCACCCCGCCTGGCGTGTTGTGCTTGCAGTGCGGACCACAAGGTGACTGGTAATCGGTCGAGTCTAGGCACCCTCTCTGCTAATCCCGCGGACCAGAATCGATCTAGTGTACGAGTGAGTCGTGGTCGGGTTGTCCCCCAATTTTCCAGAGCTTCATCCAATGAGAGTGGGGTGTGGGTCTTCAGTAGGTGCTCAAACATGAGTCTCCCTAGGGGAGGACTTCCATCGGCTGGGCGGCGGACCCGATCCCCCAATAATCCAAGATCGAGTAGGAACGCATCCATCTCATCCTGCCCATCAGTGAGTGGTACACGTCCACGAATTTGGATCTGGAATGATATATCGTCTTTCTTTTCAGAGGGAATTGACATTCGAACATCGCTTTCAGTCATCCAATCATCTAGTGCCCGAAGTCGCTGTTCTAGAACCAAGCGCGCTTCAGAGGCCATGATTTCAACCGCATTGGAAAGCGAACCATTCCGCAGATGATGCACCCTCCAACCATCACGATTGACACCCGCCGTGAGCCCACATTCGTTGAGTTTGCTCAATTGATACTGTATCGCGGTCGGGGAAAGCCCCAATTCATCCCCCAAGGTTTGTGCATCCCAGCCATCTCCTGGGTTCGCAAGCATATATTCACAGAGAATTCTGTGGATTGGAGAATGAACACCTTCCCCTGTCCATTCATCCCCGCTTCGGCGCACGAATTGCAAAGTATCGAGCAGCCAACTGACCAGTTGATCGACATCACGGCTACCTGCAGGTGCAGGCTGCTCGGCCAATCGCATGTTCAGCATAGGCCATCCCCGTCGCTTGGGGGCTCAAAACCCCTCCGACATCAGAAGCGACTCAGACCTAACTATGTCGTACAAGTTCAGAACGCGGATTACTCGGGTAGAGGTCGCTCATCCAGCCACTCATACTGTACACCAGAGGCCTGTAAGCCTTCGAGATGAGGTGCGAGTTTGAGTTCATGACTGTGAACAATCCCACGTCGCCTTAGAACTTTGATCGCTGAATGTACAGTAGCTCGAGACCGCCCCAATTCGCGGCTGAGTTCGGCTTGACTCTTTGGCAATGGTGTCTTCATCAATCGAGCCACGACAATTCGCTGGGCACCAGAGAGCCCTACCGGCATCATTCGCGCCGCACTTTCCGAATCTCCGACATTCATCTCTCGAAGAATTTCGAGTTGCTGTGGTGCTCCAGCATAGTGACAGGATCGTCCATTGACAGGAACGACGGTAATCGATCGATTTGCGATGAGAACATCGAGGTGATGTCTGAGTGTACCGTTTGCAGCCCCGAGTTCACGCTGCAATTCTCGATAAGCCAAACCCGGTTGTGCTTCTAGGACTTGCAAAATGCGTTGACGAAGTGGATGCTCCCAAGGGTTGGAAGTTTGAGTTGAAATCACCCCAGATGCGGACCAATTCCACGGCATGACCGCACCAAGGCTGGCGCCCACAGCAGCCACTCCAGCCATGAGCCAGGGGCGCTGACGGTGCCATTGCTGTAGCAGTGCCATCGAATCCCTTTGGGATTCAGTGCTTATTGAAGCAATTGGTCCAGTGTTCGGACACAGGGTGGTCTATTTTTGCTGGACTGAGCCCTTTTGCAATTTCATGTAAGCCACGAGCGGCCCCAACAAGCGACCGGCTCGCTGACCGTGTTCGGTCAAACGATAGGTGACACGAACCGGCGGGCCATCGACGACAATGCGATCAATCAGACCATTCTCTGTACACTTTCGCAATTTATCCGAGAGGGTACGACTTGAAATCCCCGTCAACAATTTCCGCAACTCATTGAATCGCCGCTCCCCCGCAATGTACAGCGTTGCAAGAATCTCAATCGTCCAGCGACTGGTAAAGACATCCAAAGCTTCGACAGAGGCTTCAACCTCCCACGCTAAATTGTGCTCTTCACTTTGGTATTCGGTGAATATTTGGCGGATTCGAGCCCCCATTCCCTCAGTTGTCACGATACTAGAATCGATTTCTTTCATGTCATCATGCGGTAAAATCATCGGTGGTTCAGGCATATTTTCACCATGGTGTTATCAATGTAACATGGTGTGGAAGTTGCACCTTAATTTAAACTTTACAACTTCTCAGTCTAAATATAACGGGCTACAACGGTTTACTATCCACACTGAATGGAGGTATACACATGGATGCATGGTTAAAGAATTGGATTGATGAATGGGATGAAGGATATGAGCGGTTAGAGGCTGCGAAGAATGAGAAGTTGGAGAAGCGACCTAGGGTAAACCTGTTCCGTCGATTCTTCACCAAGAAAGAGACGGTGGAAGCATGAGCTTGTCCGGATTGATCAACACTTACCTGAGTGCAGTATCTTACTGGCGTTCTGCAAATTTCGATCATCACCGTCGATTTCAGCACTAATCAGCCGTTGGTGTAAGTTGGGCGTCTCCCCTCGATGAGAGCTGAGAGCCCTTCCAATGCGTCTGAGGTGTCGAAAATATCCTCGAGGTTTGACAATTCAAGGTCAAGTCCGGCTTGGAGATCGTCCCCGGTGTCCACCGCTCCGTCGAGTAGTTCACTGGCCATACGCAATGCAATCGGTGCCGTTCGACTCAGCGATTTCAATTGGCGGCCCACATTTCGATCTTCAGCGTCAAATCCTTCAG
>CALCEF010000099.1 GCA_937901365.1 uncultured euryarchaeote
AGTCGTGCTTCGAGTTGGTTTCGATAAGTATCCACATCGAACGAATTTGCAACTTCTGTCGAAACCATCCCCTCTGCGACCGCAGCTTCTGCTACAGCGCTGGCCTCCCAAATCAGCACGCGCGCATCAAAGGGTTTCGGAATTAGATAGTCTGGTCCAAATTGAATTTGCGCTCCGCCATAAGCAGCAGCCACATCATCGGGCACGGGCTCTTTTGCGAGATTGGCAAGAGCCATTGTGGCCGCCATTTTCATGCCTTCAGTAATTTCATCCGCTTGCACATCGAGCGCTCCACGGAAGATGTAGGGGAAGCCGAGAACGTTGTTGATTTGATTTGGATAATCGGATCGACCGGTGGCCATGATGGCATCATCCCGAACAGCAGCGACCTCTTCAGGCATAATCTCAGGGGTTGGATTTGCCAATGCAAAGATGAGCGGTCTCGCCGCCATTTTCTCAACCATTGAACCGGACACAATTCCTGCCTTGGATAATCCGAGGAAGACATCAGCACCCACCAATGCTTCCGCCAAGCCACCGTCCGGTATATCCCGTGCATACTTGGCTTTGTATCGATTCAACTCCCCTGCATCCTTACGCTTTTTCGTGATGATTCCACCCGAATCACACAACAAAATATTCTCTTTTCGGACACCGAGTCGAATGTAATGCTCAGCACAGGAAAGAGCAGAAGCGCCAGCTCCCGATACGACGACTTTGACCTGACCGATTTTTTTGTCCGTGACTTCAAGTCCATTGAGTAGTGCAGCACCAGAGATAATCGCCGTTCCATGCTGATCATCGTGCATGACGGGGATATCGAGTTCTTTGACCAAACGCCTCTCGATTTCAAAACACTCAGGGGCTTTGATATCTTCAAGATTGATTCCCCCAAATGTGGGCGCGATCCGCTTGACGGTTTCAACAAATTCATCGATATCTTCGGTATCCACTTCGATGTCGAATACATCGATATCAGCGAATGCTTTGAACAGCAATCCCTTTCCTTCCATGACAGGCTTTCCGGCGAGTGCCCCGATATTTCCAAGCCCTAGAACCGCTGTACCATTTGAGATGACAGCGACAAGATTCCCTCGAGATGTATATTCCATCGCCTTTGATGGATCTTTTTCAATTTCTAGACAAGGATAAGCAACACCAGGCGAATAGGCAAGTGATAGTTCACGTTGAGTTGAATGTGGTTTTGTTGGTACGACCGTAATCTTGCCAGGAGGGTTTTGTGCATGATACTCTAGAGCATCCTTGCGAAACTGTTCTTCGGACAACCCCTACCCTCCACTCTAATCGGCCACAGGTCTCACCTATTCCCTTTCCCCTCAATTCGTCAGGGTAGAGCGCGATTATCGAATTACAACCCACATTTCGGAAAAGGTGCCACGTAGTGGCAATTAGCAGGCCAATTCTCACCAGAATCAGGTAAATTTCTGTCGAAAAAACGACTTGGTATACTAGTATACCACAAAACACAACCACCCATGACCTTCAAATGGTGTTGCAAAGCCAGTCCGCCCCATGACCACCGCATCCCGGCGCCAGGCCTTCGTTTTGGTCGGCCTGATGATTCTTGCATCATGGACGCCATTGGCTGCTTTGCCAATCGCTTCTGCCCATAGTGGAATCGTAGCGGAGTGGGGCAGTGAAGGTAGCAACGATACCGGTTGGCTACGGATGGATGCAACAGGTGCGAATGCCGCTACAGGACAGATGGCAATGAGCAATTTGATGCTCGATTTCGCCCCCGGCGCTGAAATTGAGAATTTGACCTTTGAGATTAGGGTTAACGGCTCCAATGGAACTTGGATTCAGGAGCCACAGTTATTCCTCCCCGATGCTCCAGCCACCATTCTCGATTGGCGAGGATTGGGAAGTTTAGGTCAGCAAAATGACTTCATCAATGGGGATCCCCACACGGGCCGACTTTCACCCAACAGTGATTCCAATGCGGGCTGGGTCTTGCCTGGTGGTTCAACAATCACGGATGTCGTCATAGAAGCCTTGAGGCCAGCAGATTCGTTCGTCACCACATACCGTGTTGATGTCAACGTTGTCGATTCTGCCATTCATCCAGATGATGGGCGCCTTTACATCGCTCTAGACAATTCAGTCATCCAACTCGATGCCAATAACGATCCACATTTGATTCACTGGTTTGATGTCGAAATGGAACCACTCGACATGGCAATCGATGCTTCTGAACACATGCTTCACGTAACATGTGCAGATGGACAAATTCGAGTATTTTCTCTCAAAGACAGCTCATTGGTTGGAAATTACACAAGCCCATCAGGGGCCGTAGTTCACCAGATTGAATCGGTGGGTCCAGGTTTCCTCGTCGCATCCAACGGCAATACACTGTGGCAGGTGACGATGGGCCCCAATCTCGCATCGACATGGGTCAACGTTGCGACGTTGGCTGTCCGTGACATCATCATTCCTGCAACTGCTATGCTTGTAGTTAGCACGGATGTATGGATTGGCACAGATGGGGCCGGTTTGTTCCATTACAGTGGTGGCTCCATTCAGCATTATGACAGTCAAAACACACTCCCAAGCGATAGTGTCACCGCACTAGAAGTGGTTGGCACATACCTGCTCATCGGTCTAGCGGACGCCGGTGTTGCACGCCGTGACTTGGCAACAGGTAATTGGGTTGCAACATGGAATACAGGAAACTGGTTGCTCAGCGATGATGTCCAAGACATATCTTCATCCGATGGTTGGGCTCACATCATTGCAGACAATGTCGTATATTCTTACAATGCTACGAGCCTGTCATTTTCTTCTTCTTGGACAATGTCCGACCTTGACCTTTCTCGAAGTTCTGGTCAATCACTCATCCCTTGGCCAACAGGTGGTGCACGCGCCCCTGCAGATCACAGTGTATTGGTGGGCGACGGGTCTGGTGTGTTTACCGTACTTCGCCCGCACACGCAGAATCATGGCGCATCGACATCATCTTGGCCACAAATTGAACTCGCTTCAGGACCCTCTGTCACAGAGATGATTGACGCGGTCGAGTTGAATGGGATACTATACATTGCAACCGAAGAAACAATTCAGAGATTCAACGTTTCTCAATACCGTTGGGAAACTCCACACCAGATGCAAATCAACAGCGCCCTTGTTTGCATTGCAACCGATGGCACAGACCTCTTCGTCGGCACAGAAGGTGACGGTGTCATTCACATGGACACAAACGGAACCACGCTAGGGGCATGGGACACATCTGATGACCTGTCCGCTAACGAAGTCATCGACATAGAACACGATGTATACACTGGACAGATGATTGCTATCCACCCCTTCTCAGGAATGTCTGTCATCGATACAAACTCGACCACAGTCAGTGAAACATGGACCAACAACAATGGTGGTTTGGCAACCAATCGTATGAGTGCTCTCGCCGTTCGCGGAGGCATTGCATACTTGGGTACCAATGGTGGTGGTATTGAGCGAATAGACATCGCCAACTCCACGCGCCTCACCCCTTGGACATCAACAGGTTTGGACGATCTCGAATCGATGCCAATCGCGGTCGATGGCGACACGCTCTATCTCGGAATTTACGGCTTTGGAGTTCTCATTTACAACACCAGTTCAGGTGAACAAATCGATGTATGGCGCCGAACAGGTGGCAACGGTGGCCCGGGCGGCGGTGGCAACAATCAGATCCCATCGAACAATGTTCTTTCACTTGCCGTATTGAGTCCCGGAACAGTACTTGTTGGAACAATGAATGGAGGCGCCCGCCACACTTCAAGTGGATGGACCGAGATGGGGAGTACTGGCAATGAATTCGCAGATGAGTTCTATGATTGGGACTTTGACAATCAATACATCTACGCAGCAACGGAGACAGGAGCTTGTCAGTGGTCCCGTTCAAACCTCGCTTTCCAAAAGTGCTGGGATGACAACCCCGACGGTCTACCAGCTCAGTTCGTATACGCGGTTGAACTGATTGAACCCAACCGACTTTGGGTTGGACATTACGAGGGTGCAGGCGTTATCGACACCGCCAATGACACCGTGATTAAGGCATGGCAGGCGGGCACGGAAACAAACAACGCAAAGACAGTCGTCATTGGCGACGTCGCCTATATTGGATACGATGGAATTGGAATCCTCCGCTATGATTTGTCAGTGGACGAATGGCTTTCACCATGGGATTCAGCCACCTCAAACCTCCTTGAGAGCAACGGCGTTACGGCAATGGTTCAGGATGTCAATCCAAATCGAATTTGGGTGGGTGGCGATATGGGCCTCAATCTGATTGACGTTGTCAACGGCACACTTGTCGAAGATTGGGATTCGGGCAGCAACCCTGGTGGAATTTCACTCTCTAATCAGGAACCTGCAGAATTGACGATCGTCGGAGACACTCTCTACTATTTGCAGGTTCGATTCGGGAACAATGGATATTCCTCGAACGACAATGTATACCGCTATGATATCGTGAACATGACTCAACTCAGCACACTGGATGTAGGCTCATCAGAAGGCTCCTCTGGCTTACTACACGGAATGGGGGCTGTTGGAGATGTCATTCACTTCGGAATGTCTGACACTCAGCAATGGTGGGAAAGCGGTTACATGGTTCGCTGGAATCACACCAGCAGCAGTTGGATGGATTCGATTGAGGCCAATGGCCAGGTCGAGAGAGTCAACGCACAATTTGCAGGAGATTGCGACCCAACACCTACCAATTGCCATCTGTATGCAGCCTATGGTGACACACCTCTACATCAGGTTGACATGAACGGCAACCTCGTTCGTTCTTGGGATACTGGAGTCCTCGAAGGACCCATCCGTGGGATTGTCACTTGGGATGGTGCAGTACTCTTTGGTACCGAGGATGGCATTGCTCGTTACAATTATTCAAGCAACACTTGGCTTTCTGACTGGACTGAAAACAATGGCTTGCCTAACAATGTTGAAGATTCCGTCTTTTCGATGAAGGTCATCGGCGATGATCTCTGGGTTGGAACCATGCTGACCAGTGGCTGGAACCGAAATTCAAAGATTCTCCAACTCAATGGCACGACAGGCCAATGGACGGTTCACGACGCAGGCAGCGGGCAAATCCCAGAAGGATATGGTGCCGACATCGGAGTTTGTGATGACATCGTCCACGTCGCAATGAACCGTTGGGCAGGATGGGGCAGTCAAGGTGGAGTCGCAAGATACGATTTGAATTCAGGCACTTGGCTCTCAGATTGGACCCAGGGACAGAACGCCTTACCTCATGATAACCCGGTCGCGATCGCATGCGATGAAGCATACGACATCGTCTACATCGGATTCGAGGAAGGCGATGGTTCCATCGCGCGTTATGATTACGTAAATCTGCGATTCCTCGCCGAAATCGATGATGACGACAACACCATCAGCGAGCCGATTTTCCCTGGTGCAATGTATCACTTCGGTGGCGGCCTTTTGGCTGGTCACTACGACAGTGGTGGGTTGACATTTGTGGGCACAACCGGGCCCGTAATCACCAGTATCATTCCATTCTCCCAAGGCGATGAAGCCACAAGTATCGCCCCAGTACCTGGTGGTCAAGCATACGAATTTGCAATCGGCCGTGCAGGTGGATCTAGTGGATACAACCGCGTCGACAACCTCGATTCCAACGGATTGTTCCCCGGTGCATGGGACAACCTTGCCACATTGTCCACAGGTCGCCTCGCTGAATTCACAGGCAACTCCACACACATTTGGGCAGCACCGATTGACGATTACTATTCCACATACGGAACCGCCATCCTAGAAGGTGAGTACCAGTCCAATGGTACAGTTGAATGGACTCGTGCTTGGAATTTCAATTCGGAGTTGGTCAACGAAATGACACTTGATGGCGACACACTCTGGCTATCAACTACGGGGTTAGGCCTTTGGCAAATCAATCTGACATCTGGAATTGTAACACCTACTGGATTCCCACTCCACGGTCAGATGGATGGCATGGCATGGTATGGAAGCGAATTGGTTGTCGGTCTGATGGGCACACCATCTACAGCCGCCGGCGTTCAACGATATGACACATCGACAGGCCAGTGGGGTGCTGGTAAGATTTCAGCCGGATTGCCAAGTAATTATGTGCGCGACTTCGAGAAGATTGGTGACCTGGTTTACATCGCCACCCTCGCGGGCATGGGCATATGGAATCTCTCAGCCGATGATTGGGAAGATCCCATGACCACCGCAGACGGCCTCCCAACACCTTTCATCGAATGGTTGGATACTGACAATGGTGTCCTCATCATGGGTACACCTTCAGGTCTGATGTCCTACGAACCAGGAGTCGGTCTTGGGCAAATGTATGGTCGGAATCAGGGCTTGGTCGGTGACTCCGTCGATGGTATTGCCAAGATTACTGACCCGACAACAGGTCAAGCCACCCTGTTTGTGAGTCACAACGGAGAAGGCCCAACACGACCTGGATTTAGTGAGGTTACAACAGCCGTAGTGCAACGCCCCGGTCTTGCTTATGCGGTTCTAGATACCACACTTATCGACGTCCTTCCAAGCAATGTGATTACAGCGCTTACAGATGACTGGTGGGGTGTTCACATCGCCACTGACGAAGGCCCGATGATGCATTGGAACGGAACAGCGGGAGAGATGGAACAGGGTGCACGACCGTCGTCGTTTGCTGATTGGCCGGTCACCCAGATGTCTAGCGACGGACAGAACATATTGGCAGTATCCAATTTCGGAGTGGATCGAATCAATCCTTCAAGTCCGCTTCATTCAGCAACTCGGTTGACGACCTATGGGAATTTACAGAGTTCAGTAATTACACAAAGTGGCATTTACGTGGTCGGCAGTGACGGCCTCCACATTTGGGGACAAGCGCCCGCATTCGTGCAGAAAGATCGTGACGAAATCCGACGGGCAGAGCCGCTGATGATTAATTTCGGAGGCACCGCTTTCGATGTCACAGCAGACGCCCGCCCAGGCAACGAAATCGTCTTGGTGAATTTGAGTAATACAGTCACTCTCCCAATGTTTGGAACAGCGGGTCCAGCAAATATCCCGATGACTCAGGACATGTTGACCATCTCTAGTCCGATTGAAGGGGCGGCAACATGGGCTTCAAGCACACATCTGAATTATACAGGAACATGGGATCTTGCTGAACTAGATGCGAATTTGCAAACCATGGTCCAATCTGCAATATCCAACAGTGTATTGACGACAACAGGTCGCAGTTTACACTTGCAACTTCAGAGTCCCAGTAACGGTTCACTCGAGGTGCGCCTAACCTATGATTGGGTCCGCATCGAATCTCCATCGGAAATGATTGATTTGTTTGATCGACCAAACGATGGTGGCGGCATCCTCACAGCGCAATGGACCGTGACACAGGATCATTCCTTCGCCGCCTACAGAATCTACCTCAACCCAGGTAGCAATTGGACAACACCACCTACATCAGCTGATTTACTCACAGCGACATGGGATGCCCGCATACCTGATTGGACACGTGTTACTGCAGATCTCAACTCTCACAATGGACAACCATTGGTCGATGGAACGCCCTACTGGGCAGTAATCGTCATTGAGTATCCAGATGGCAGTATTGGAGAACCCAGTTCACCCTTTGGCCCCGCTACCCCCACCAACGAAGTCCCAGCACCACCGGTTTGGGCATCAGGTGGACCAGTTCCATACGAGGAAGGGGGACAAGATGGGGACCTGTTCATCGAGTGGGCACCATGCACTGAATTGGATGCATCAGTGACTCGCTTCTGGCCATCACACCAACCCATTAATGGCAATCCAATCGGACTACCACGCAGCTTCGAACTAGCGCACGATGCTGGCAATAATACAACCATTAGCCCACCCAATGGAGCCGGACACCCATTCTGGGTCGCCTTCACCTGTGTGGATGAAAGTGGCCAACATGATCCTGAGAATGCGACCATTATCGGACCCATTGTGCCAACAGGTGGTATTGATGATGGTACAGCACCGCTACCTATCGAGGACATCGCAGCATGGGATACACCCGATGATGAGGGTGGTCGAATCAATGTTAGTTGGACCGCCAATTTGGAAGATGACTGTTCATGGTATACGATCTACGCAACACCAGTCGTATCCGACACCCCTCCAGACTGGGCAGATGATGCAGATGTTGCCCGTATTGTGGTTCCATGCCTACAGCGAAACTCAGACAACTTCACTGTTGAAGTCATCATGGATGAGATCGCTGGAGCATATCTCATCGATTTGATGCCGTATTGGATTACGGTGGTCGCCTCAGACAATTGGGGTAATGTGGATCACTGGAACGTAACATGGGTACAAGCATTCAGCGTTCAGAATACAATTGGTGTAGACCCACCCCCTCGCGTGGAGGATTTGCAAGCTTGGGACCACCCGGATGATGACGGCTCAGCAATTGATGTCCAATGGGCGCCAACGACGGTTAACGACTTCGCATTCTACGTCGTGTGGGCAAGCGAGCACCCTCTCGAGAATGTAGCATTCAAGTGGATGGAATGTGAAGAAAACCCAGCCGATTGCGGACTGTTGGTAATTCAGCAGCAGCGCCAATCCTGGAACGGTCCAATGAATGTCGTACTCGAAAGAGCATTGTATGGTGGTAATTCGCTTGAGGAATCGACCGCATCTGATATTGTGGCAAATCAACCGATTTGGGTTACAGTGACCATTCATGACATCAAAGGCAACGCCTTCCTGACCAATCTAGGTAACCACATGACCATGGTAACTCCAATCGACAATTCTGGTGATGTAATCGCCCCAGATCGATTGCCAGAACCAGAGGTAACAGATCGTCCAGATGACAACGGAGATGGGCTACTGGTGACATTCTCGACCAGTGATGCAAGCGACTTGGATCATTACGAGATTTATGCGGACCTGATTCCATTCACTGATGTTGGTAGCCGAGAACCAGCGATGGTCACAGATCGTGATGGCAATTCCCAATTCCAAGGAGGACAAGGACCACCAGGGCCTGGCGGCGGGCGTCAAGCATCAGACACGCTGACGATTGAATTGACCTCTATTTCCGACGGCCGTGATATCGATCCAGGTGTGATGGTATGGGTCGCGGTCGTACCGGTCGACTCATCTGGCAATGCTTGGTTGACAGACCTCAATGTTGCCACCGCGACACCCATTGATGACAGCCTAACCGATCCAGGGCTACACCTACCAGAAATCACTGGAATTGAAGCCATTTGGAACGAGGACAGAGACGAAATCACAGTCACTTGGGACGAATCTAGGGACCCACAAGTAGTCGGATATATCGTTCACTTGAGTCCAGAGATTTTCGAAGACGTTCGAGCCGCACAATTCGAGTCAAACATGACTGTGAGAACTCAATTGAACAATCCGATTCCACTAATCCGTGACCCCGCAACAATCAACGAAACTTGGTACGCTTCTGTGGTCGCATTTGATGGTGAAGTGACCCGATTTGGCGTAACCCCAGTCGCCGTTCAAGATTGGTCTTCTGATTCACTGGGTTCCGATGTCGAAATTGATGAAGAAGGTTCAGGCGACTGGTGGAATCAACTCAGTCCAATGGAAATGGCATTGATGGCAGTGCTCACCCTGATGATCATCCTCCTGTCCATGATTATTGTTGGACGATTGCGAAAGCCAGCCTTTGACCCGTTGCAGCATGCAACACCCAATTGGGAACTCCAAGTCGAGGACTGGGGTGGCGATAATTACGAGACCACAATGGAGCCAGCAGTCAACTTCGAAGAGACACTCATGCCCGCTGCGACAACAATCAGAGAAGCGCCTCCTTCCACATCGAGTCCACCTCCGATGGATGATTTGGAATCACTTGCAGGTGACCTGCTTGACGCCTCATCAGACACGAAATCCGACGACCCATTCAACCTCGATGACATCCTGTGAGCATCGGGCGTCATTTGAAGCACATCACCCCATCCCGAAGTGAGGCACATGGGGGAAAACATGCCAGCCGACTCGTCGGTTTTCACAACATTACGTTGGAAAGAGGGTCGCGTGGCATGGCTTGAACGTCACCTGCTTCGACTCCGTTCACACGCCGAGAGATTGGGAATCGATTGGCCATCTGATTTCCAAGAGCGCCTCAAGTCGACCCCTGTCACAGGTGATGGCAATCTTTGCAGAATCCGACTAAGTCGAAATGGCCAAGTAGATATTTTTCTCAGTCTGTCCGAATATCCCCCCTCTCCATTTACTGCATTATCACAGGAGGCTCCAAGATTTGATCAAAGAGCACAAGGGACCAAACACGCAGCGTGGAGTGGATATCAACGAG
>CALCEF010000100.1 GCA_937901365.1 uncultured euryarchaeote
AGCGCCTTTCAGCGACCAGCCTCATCCAGTATCAAGGGTGCCCAAGATCATGGTTCCATCAGCGTATCGAATACCTTCGAGGGCCACAAGTTCCAGCGATGATGAGAGGCCACATTGTTGAAAATACAGTCTGTAGAGTGCTTCGTGAAGGACCAATGTTGGTCGGAATAGATGCGGATTGGCAAATATTGGAAACACCATTGGATGCCGACCAGCGACCTGATCGATACAACCCAGAGCGATACAAAGGTCCAGAAATTGAACCGATGGAGGGAATGGACGATTTGGATTCACTACGCGCGTGGGCTCGCGCGCGTGCAGAAGTGCACTTTCCAAATGTTCGACAAATCCATTTGGAGGATTTTGAGGATAATCCAATGTCGATTGGAGGTGGTGAGGACCTTGACGATGAGCAAATGTTGGAGATGATTTTTGCGACTCTTGACTTCCATCTAGAAGAGGTCGAGCGGTGTCTAGCAGAAAATGGTGGGGCGAAAATCTCGCAGTTCCGTTCGGGTGAACGCCCCGAATGGCCTGCACCCGATGGGTTTGCACACAATTGGTCAAAACCCCATCCCGCGGCTGGTGAAGGTGATTGCACACTGATGGAGGCATGGGAAATCGCTCGCCCATGGTTTGTAGACCCCGATGCAGGGACGTTCACCCTAGGTTCCATCCATCCAGAACATTGGTTTGCTGGAGAATATGATTTCGTCTATGACTGGGACGGTCGTGTATCAATCGTGGATTTGAAGGCGGCCATGGGCGACAATGATCGCTCTGCAGGGTATGTATTGCAACTCGAAATCTATGCGTGGCTATGGTGGGAAACTCATGGCAGGAATTCCAGAGTAGAGAATTTGCGATTATGGTACGCAGGCGCACCGGCAGCCAAAACAATTCCAGCACCTGATGAGAATCGTTTGCTTGAACTCGAAAACGAATTGAGAAAAACGTATGAGGATTTGTTCCTTAACCGTAGCACTGACATTGATGATTACCCAGCTGAACCTGCACCACTGCAGCGATTTCAAGCAGGAGGAGTCCACATCGGTGCGGACGAAAATCCTCTGGCCAGATGTTTGTCTTGTGATCATCGAAGCATATGCCCAAATGGAGATAATCGCCAAGATTTACCCTCGATGGAAAGCCTACAACATGCCGGAAGAAACTGGCCGATTACAGCCGCGGTCGATTTGAAAACACGCGTCGATATTTGTGGAGAAGTCACGGGTTTGCTGTCCCCTCAAAGCGATGATGATGGCAATATTCAGATTAAATTCAATTTGCAGCAAGATGCTGATCGAATCGAAGTCAAGAATTGCTTTTTCCCGAAACCAAAGCGCATCACCCGTCGAATCGCCAACGGTTCCCACGTTCGAATCAAAGGTGGCCGACCAACGGAATGGAACCTCAATCCCAGTGTAGAGTTGGATGATGTATCTGAAATCGAGATTATCGACCCCGATGAGGCAGATGGTGAGGACATTGTTGGATTGGTCACAGCAGGAAGCGTAGTCGGCCGCGTGATGACTATACGAGATACGACCTGGCAGAAGAATCGTTCCAGTTCGGGCAAACCAAAGTGGCGATTGACGATTCAAGATGCGACTGGAGCCATTAGTATCGTCGCCTATGCATTTGCCATGCCACCTAGTGCTCGTTCAGTTCGCCCGGGTGATGATATTGCCATCCTCAATGGTGTGTATTCGCAATTCTTTGATCAACCCGAAATCAAATTCCAGAAAAATACACGCCTCGTAATCCTCAAACGGCGAGAGGATTAACCACCGCTGGATACGATAATCAGTTCAATCTCAATGTCACCTGTGATTGTAGAGGTGTGGGGGACGATTTGTTCCCCTACGATGGTCAGGACTGTTGAAGGTGGAATCTCCATTTTCTCAAGGACGGTTGCGATGCTAACCGGTTCATCGAACGTCATCACGCTCCGTTCACCCTCGTGAGTCACGCCGACTTCCATGGAGGCCGCTTGGGTGTCTCCCTGAAGAGGTTGATGGCGCCGAGAGAGAGATTTGAACTCCCGCGTCACGAGGACAGTGGATTTCGAATCCACCGCGATACCGGGCTATGCGATCTCGGCTGTGGACGGTCCACCCTCGCTTTTGACATAAGTCTGACGAGTCTAAACGTAGAAGCCCGAGCCCGAGTCATCTTCACTCAAATCAATCCCAGCGATTTCTTTGCCCTCCATCATAGAAAGGAGGCGAGCAGCCGTTTCGCGTGTATTGTCGATTGGTAAATTGAGACCGAGATGGAAATCGGAACTGATTCGTTGGGCTAGGCGGTCTGCAGTCACTACATCGATACTGGTTCCAATCGATTCTGCAGAATAGGCAGCACTGGAAACATCATGCAGTGTCGAAAGGGATACGAGGAGGCCGGCCAAGCCTAGCATTCCACCAGATGGTTGTTCGGTACTGGTCGTAATCCCACGTTCATTCAAGGATGATTGGACATCCTTTGAGGAACAGGTCAGATGGATGTGT
>CALCEF010000101.1 GCA_937901365.1 uncultured euryarchaeote
AGAAGACTGAATTCTGTAACAACATGGAAGATCTTCCAAATGCAGAAGGCAAGGATGGATTCCGCTGCACATACCGCCAGACATACAGCGTTGTGAATGTACCATACAACTTCGCACCAAAGAACGACATGGATGATGGAACTTCAGATTATGTCCTCAACCATGATTGCAATGGAAATGGTACCAACGATTGTAACGTACTAAGTCTATCAGCTGTAAGGCAGGCACTAAGTTACACTCTGGACTATGACACCATCCACACAGAATCCTACAAGGGCGAATTGATGCCAATCTATGGTCCAATCCCAACCGGATTCCCTTACGATGATACACAGTACGAAGTGTTCACCTATGATCTTGCATACGCTGAACAAATTCTTGACGCTGCAGGATTCATCCGACAATACGACTGTGCATCACTAACACAAACTGGTGAGCCAACAGTTGTTGCAGAGGCTGACCGTGATGGTACCGAGTGCAGACTACCAAACGAACTTAGGATTCTGACAAACACTGGTAACGACCAGAGGATTGCTGTAGCACAACTCTGGGGCCCTGCGCTTGAGTCAATTGGAATTGCAAATGACAATACTGACCAGCCATGGGCTACCGTGATTGACAACTACATCTACGGTAAGTGGGATCTTTGGGTAATCGGCTGGGGACCTGACTACTTGGACCCAGACAACTACTGGTCACCATTTGCTGGAAGTGCTGACATCGGTGGAGATGCCTACCACGGCTACTTCGAGAACGATGAATTGGACGCAATTCTGCTAGATGCGAGGACAGAACAAGATTCAGATGCCCGAGCGCAATTGTATGCTGATGCATACGATCTTTGGGTCACCTCACCAACAATGGCTCTCTTGGGTCAGTATGCTGGTGTAGGAGTCGGTTCCGACCACATGTGCCCACCAGCATACGATGCAATCGGTGGAGACTATTTCTTCAACTGGGACAAGTTGGCGAAGGTCTCCGGATCGTACGTTGGCGAGTGCTGATAGCCGAAACCAGACTTCAATCTGATTTTACGAAACCCCCCGCGTCGGGCTTGTTCCCGGCGCGGGGAAAATATTCGACTAATTCACGGGCGCTGAGCATTGAGAGAAAGGAAGGAAGGGTTCATCACAAGGGTGATTGACTATTTCCTATCGTAGAGAATTGGCGGTTGTGGAATTAAATGAAGACTGGCGAATTCATCGCTCGACGGATTCTATTGCTGATTCCTGTAATGATTGGAGTTACAGTATTCACATTCGCAATCGCTCAAATTATTCCAGCCGACCCAGCGGCTATTTTGTGTGG
>CALCEF010000102.1 GCA_937901365.1 uncultured euryarchaeote
CAAGGCCATGCTTGTATCGCTATACTACACCACATGATGGCTGCTAATTAGCCAAGCCATTTTGGAAATCCCTCTGAATCGGAAAACAAGGCCGCATGCAGAATTGAATCTGGTATGTTTAGAGGGTGCGTTTGTGGCCATGTCGCCAGTGGTGAGATGACTACGTTCCCTGCCATTAAACCGGAACAATCGGTATTGGGAATCGGTTCATCTTCAATCGATGCGGCGCCAACAACAAATCCCCGCTTGTTCCCAGACTGTGTTGTTGCACCATGATACCATCGTGCGCCAAGTGGCACGGTTTCAACGACTCCACTCCACTCTTGGGGCGTGTTCAGATTCAAGATCAAATCCCCACTTCGGAATGCTGCTCTAACTCGTTCCTCCATCGGCATTTCCTCATCACCCCAAGGTTGGTGCTTACTACCACGTGACCGCATCAGATTTGTCGGCTCCTCATTGGCAACCATTAGGGCTCGATCAACGAGTTTGAGAATTGCTTCAGTACCGACTGAGAAATCCTCATGCAGATATGTGCCAAGGCTAAGCGCGATGGCCGGCATTCCGTAGAGGGCCGCTTCTCTAGCTGCAGATACAGTTCCAGAATGAATGACGTCGATCGAGATATTTGGCCCGAAATTTATTCCCGAGATACACATTTGTGGGCGAATCATAGGTGCCCAAGATTCGAATCCTTGATCAATCGCGACAATGGTGCAATCACACGGTGTCCCATCCAAACTGTAGATGCTCACAGGTGGACCATTGCGATCTAGTTCTAATGTGGTGACCAAGTCATTCCGTTCAATGAATTCAAGTTCACTTTTCAGAGACAATCGCATCCCCGAAGCAGATTGCTGCTGTGCTGGAGCAAGGACTGCCAAGGGATGGCCTCTCTCGTGTAAAATCTGTATGAGACGGTGCAAGCCCGCGGCCTCAATTCCGTCATCGTTGGTCAGGAATAGCGGTTCTCTCCAAGCCATGAAACACCCTCAATTGTCGGCGATTATTTCTGGTTCTTGAGTTAATCTACTGTTGGTTCCTACAATTGCCAATGCCATTCCAGCAATCATGAATGGTCCGCCCACCCAAGTCCAAAAATCAGGAATTTCTTGAACACCCAAAAACCAACCTAGTAATCCACCCAACAGTGGTTCAAGTACGACGCTAACTGAGATTACAAGAGGGGGTAACCAGCGGAGACTGGCATTGATTCCTGTATGGCCTGCTAATCCAGGTCCAATTGCTAGATACCCGACAAGCAATATCCACGTTGCATCTGTCCAACCCAATACTGAGTTGTCTACGAACGCAGAATCAAGGGTTGCTCCCTCAACGATCGAGGCGTGCACCGTTAGTAGTATTGCACTGATTGCCGTGACAGGGAATGCATAGAGGAACAAAGGCATGTGTCGATCTCCCCGCAGATGTCTCCCTGCAGCCAGATAGCCTACGATAGCAACTGCGCCGAGAAATGCGGCGGCATCGCCAATCAGTGTCACAGAACCTGAACCTGCGTCTTGAACTGTTAGAATTGCTCCAAAGACTCCCAAAATCGCCCCCCATGTTTCCCAACGATGTGGTCTGATACGTAACAAAGCCATCCCAGCCACGATAATCAACGGGTGAGCTGTGACGAAAAGTAGACTGTGAGCTAAGGATGTGTGATCCAATGACCAGACCCAACTACCAAAATGGATCCAAAGACAAATTCCTGAACCCAAAATCACCCACATTGTTTTCGCGTCCCATTCGTATACCTCGCTGCGCAATTGCCAGATAAAGAATGGAAGAAGGATGAGGGAAGTCGCCTGAAGTCGCCATGATGCCCGCAGTAATGGAGTCACATCGGACATCAACATGAATACAGCGCCGGCGCTTGAAACAGCAAGAACAGCGATACCTAGGATGACCCATGCATGGACC
>CALCEF010000103.1 GCA_937901365.1 uncultured euryarchaeote
AGTGCCAAGAACAGATAGACATTGATTCGAGCGCTATTACGCTTTTTCTCAAGCATCTCTAGGCGATCTTCGCGGTCTTGACGGCGGGCGCGGGCATCTTCAATCTCTGCAAGTGGGTCAAATTGTGCTGGATTTACATCCGCAGAAGGACCGCTTGGACCGGCAACTGGAGGGCCGGAAGGGCCTGCTACATCAGGGGCTCCTGAGGGGCCGGCGACGGGGGGGCCAGAGGGGCCGGCGACGGGCTGCATGTATTGTCGAGTACCGGATGCCACTTCAAAGCCTCGCTTCTCGCACGCGCGCGAGCGGGTGTGCGAGCGGGCGCGCGGTCACGCGGTTTTTTTCCGTAGGACTCAAAACGGAAGCGGTTGCGCCCCGGTCCGATGACACTGCGCGTAGCCATCCTATCTCGCGGCCCCCGGCTATACTCTACAAGGCGTCTTGTGGAGGAGGCGAATGCCTTGGGGTGCTCAGTCGATGTTTTGGATCCGATGAAGCTCTCTGTGACCGTCGGGAATGACGGTAGACGCATTCTGCATGAAGGATGGAATGTCGAGGTTGATGCTGTGGTTCCTCGAATTGGATATTCGATTACAAGACATGGTGTTGCAATAGCGCGCCAATTTGAGCGTATGGGGACGTATGTGGCGAACAGTAGCGATGGAATCCAAAATAGTCGCGACAAATTGCATGCAACTCAAGTGCTATCTGCAAATCACATTCCTGTCCCCACAACCGCATTGGTTCGTGACTGGCGTGACGTTGAGAGGGCCATTCGTCAAGTTGGCGGTGTCCCATGTGTCATCAAGGCGCCTGAAGGAACTCAAGGGACCGGTGTTTACCTCGCACACACTGAGCGAGAAGCAAATGAACTAGCATGGAAAGTGTTGGAAGATGATGGACGGGTTCTCGTTCAGGAATACATTCAGGAAAGTCACGGTCGTGATGTGAGAGTACTCGTGGTAGGTGGCAAGGTTGTCGCATCCATGCGTCGACGTGCACATGGTCGTGAATTCCGATCTAATTTCCACCTAGGTGGTAGTGTTGAAAGAATTGATTTGCCTGATGACTATGCTCGAATCGCTTGCAAAGCAGCCCGTTTACTCGGGCTTGATGTTGCAGGTGTGGACTTGCTTGAATCGAAAAGGGGTCCACTGCTTCTCGAAGTCAACTCAAGTCCAGGTCTTGAAGGGATTGAGAAGGCGACCGGAATCAATGTGGCAGGACACATTATGGGACATGTCGTGGAAACTCACGCCTTTACTCCAATCGATTTGAATCAATTACTTTCAAACAAAGAAGGACATGGTACGCTTTCATTGAAGGTTCGTCGTTATCCTGAACTTGTGGGGCGGCGACTTGGTGATT
>CALCEF010000104.1 GCA_937901365.1 uncultured euryarchaeote
AGGCTTCCCTCTGAATCAGGTTTCCCACTTGATCCAAGATGAAGTTTCAACGGGGCGATACCACTTGTCTTCACCCTCTTCAATCCATTCGTAGCCTTTGCCATCATCGATGATGTCGGCATCTTCAGGAGGTTGCATGCCCAGCTCTTCTTCCGTGTAGTCGGTTTGATCTGGTGAAGTCACAACCGGTCCGAGGTCATCCTCTTCTCCGGTCAATGCTGCTTCACTCATTTCGATTTCATCGTCCAACTCAGCGCGGACACGTTCGAGGCGGATACCTTGGTGAGGGCCAATCAATCGAATCATCAGAGCGCGCTCATATTCTGTGGCCACCACTTCCAATTCTTCTCGCGAACTAGCCTTCCTCATCCGCGCTTCGAACATTTCTGTTCGAGCATTGCGGGTCACAAATCCAAAGATGAGCCAAGAGGCCACAGGTAAACCGGATGCCAGTGCCAATAGGTCCCAAGCGCTCAATGCGATATCGTCTGTGATGTATAATTCCCAACTTTCTACGGGGTATTCATTGGGGTCATAGGGATCTGTGTCGGCCCGCATTTCGTCCCAATCATCCCATCCATCATTGTCATCATCGACGTCTGCGTTATCACCGATTCCATCCCCATCGGTATCATTCCATTCATTGCTATCATCGGGGTCCCAATCTTCAGCATCAGGCACGCCATCGAAATCCCTGTCACCGGGTGTTGGGAATAGCGGTAATGGGTCGATGCTGTTGTCATACCCATCATTATCACTATCGAATAAGTAAGGGTCGGAATTGTTCCCATCCGGATTATCTCCAAGACCATCGTTGTCGCCATCAATCCATTGGGTGGAGTCGAAGGGGAATGCATCAGGCATACTTCCACTTGGATTGTCGCCATACCCATCACCATCGGAATCCATCCACTGGGTAGGATCTAGAGGGAACGCATCGGGCATGTTTCCATTCGCGTTGTCACCATATCCGTCACCATCCACATCAGACCACTGTGTCTCATCATCCACAAACCTGTCCGCATTGGATCCCATCGGGTTGTCTCCAAACCCATCGCCATCCGTATCTGTGGTCTGCGAGGGGTTGAATGGGAATGCATCGAGTTCATCCTCGACCCCATCCTGGTCGGTGTCCTGCCAAACGTCAGGGTCATTGGGGAATCGATCGTTGAGGTCGCTGACACCATCGCCATCCGAATCTACACACCCATAATAATCGATTACCGAGGTGCCGAAATCATCAGGGCAACCATCGGGGAAATTGCCGAAGGGGTAGTCGCCAAACCCATCGCCATCAGTGTCTAGGGATTGAGTGGGGTCGTTGGGGAATGCATCAGAATTGTCTCCAACACCATCCCCATCGGAATCTCCCCACTCTGTCGGATCTCCAGGGAAGGGGTCCTTGACATCGGCCCTTCCATCTCCATCTGAATCGGGACAACCTTCCTCATATTCATAGGTCGAATTTCCATTCAACTTCGGACAGAGGTCCATGTAATCCTCAAATCCATCTCCGTCATCATCACTGTCTTCATCCGAATCTCGACACCCATCTGAATCGATGTCTGTGACATTGTTTCGTAACCAACCAGTTACACCTCTGGGGCAACCATCATTTTCGTCAAGGACCCCATCTCCATCATCATCGTCATCTTCGTCAGAATCTCGACACCCATCGCCATCTCGATCGGTGGATGCCATGGTTTGGAATCCGATTGGGGAATAATTGCAACTGTCGAACTCATCGGGGACTCCATCATCGTCATCATCAGTATCCAATGAATCTGGTATGGCATCTCGATCATAATCAATCGACATTTTTGCTACGAATCCATCAAATCCTCCACTAATAGACAAATCGATGTTGTTGAATGAAATTGCATTCTGTATGAAGTATCCAGTGATGTACAGGCTACCTTGGGAATCTACACCAATGCCCAATCCATTATCCTCATTTCCTCCACCTGCATCTTGAGCCCATGACCAATTACCATCGGATCGAAGTTTGGCAACATAGACATCGTAGTCTCCACTACTTGTCAAGGCTGTATTTCCAAATGATGCGGTCCCTCTAAATTGGCCCGTGATGAGTAAGTCTTGATTTGAATCGAGCGTCATTCCAAAGGCAGCGTTGCTGCTACTACTGCTTACTTGTCTCGCCCATTCCCAATCAACTGAATTTCCTTGATCCAATGCTTTGGCGATGAATGAATTGCTAACCCCTCCTGCACCGTAACTGAAATTTCCAAACGAAATACCACTGTAGAAACTACCACTGACATACACATCTCCTTGTGGATTCACGACGATGGAATTGCCGATGTCATTACTACCTCCTCCCATCGATTCCGACCACATCCAATTTCCTTGGGCTGAAACTTTAGCGACAAATGCATCCTTACCAGTTTGACTGGTCAGTGAATTACTACCAAATGTGGAAGTGAATTGGAAATATCCTGTAAGAAATACATCTCCATTTGGTCCGATTGTGATTGAATTCGGAATATCATCTCCTTGGGCCCCACCGGCCATAGTGGCCCATTGCCAATTACCCCATGTGTCAATTTTAGCAACAAAGATGTCATACATTCCTGACCACGTTAATGTGGTTGAATCAAAACCAATGTTACGTGAAAAATAACCTGTGACATAAGCGTAACCAGTTGAATCAACAGCAATGTCCGTCCCTGTATTGGCCAATCCGCCCGATCCTGCGCCGCGATTGACCCATTGCCATGCCCCATTTGAGGAAATTTTCGCAACATATGGGTCGAATGCATTCCCATTATTTGTCGTCAAACTATTTGGTCCAAATTGTGCACTCTGTTGGAAAGTCCCAGTAACAAATACGTTACCTGAAGAATCTAGAGCAATCCCCTCTCCTATGTCTTGGTTAGCTCCTCCGGCTTGGACCGCCCAAAACCAATATCCTGTGCTATTCATTTTGGCAACAAAAATATCCCAATCTCCAGCACTGGTCAATATGGTGTCTCCGAAATAAGCAGTATTCTTGAAGGAACCAGTGACGTAGATATCTCCGTTTGAACTTACAGCGATTGAATTGCTTCGATCATCTCCACTCGAACCGCCAGCCTTCTGTGCCAATTCCCAAGCCAAGGAATCCACAGTTGCGGTTCTTCCAGAACTATCCAGTATCTCGACATCGCCCAAATCTGAATCTGAAGTTATGGACGTTGGTAGAAGCATGAAGATGAGCAAGGCAGCGCAAAATGCAGCGACCAAAACTCTCCTCATTGGGGCGCTCGGTATTCCTTCTCCTCTTAAGCACAATCGCGGGATACCCAACGTAGAATCCGGTTGTCAAACCCAATTTCAAATTGCGAGGTCCCTAAGGACCTCGATGTCAGAAGGGGTGTCTAGATTCAAATGAAGGTGTAAATCATCGACATCGAAACGCTCTGGTGAGCACAATTCTCGAAGTGGTGTATCGGGTTCCGCCGTTCGAATCCGGCTGACATCATCCGGCATCAGCAAGAGGGGGTGGCCCCCACGTCCATCCTTTGCTGGGCAAGCACAAACCTCCTTTGCCATCAGCGTCTGTAGAGTTTCATCAGAAAACCCTGGTCGATCCACAGGTACGACCAGCAATCTGAATGCTCGCTCGCCCCCCTTGGTATCGAGAATCTGCTTGAGCCCGCACTGCAACGAACCGGTTCTTCCAGCATCAGGATTGGGATTGATGACGACGGTTCGCTCGGGCAGTGCCAACAGAATGTCAACACTGAGTTCGGCTCGAGTGACAATAACTGGTTCCAATCCAGCGTTTTCCAATCGCTCGACAAGGTGCTGAACGAGTGGCTTTCCACCCACATCAACGAGAGCTTTGGGTTGGCCCAATCTTGCACTGGCCCCAGCGGCCAGCACAATGCATCGCACGGTTTCACCTCAGAGGTCGCGAATCATTTCTCGACCGATAATCATCCGCTGAACTTGGGATGATCCTTCGTAAATTTGCATGACCTTTGCCGCCCTCATCAAACGAGCCACAGGGTATTCCTCAGAGTAACCATAGCCTCCAAAGATTTGCACAGCATCTGTGGTAATCTCCATCGCCGTGTCTGCTGCGAATCGCTTGGCGTGTGCCGCGCTCTCTGTATTTCGAATGCCATTATCTGATTCCCACGCGGTCTTCCATGTCAGTGCACGACTGGCCTCAATCTTGGTCTTCATGTCGGCGAGCATGAACTGAATCGCCTGATGTTGGTGCAACTTCTTGCCGAAGGTTTCGCGCTCATCCGCATATTGGAGTGCATGTTCGAATGCGGCCCGACTAATCCCAGTCGCATGTGCTGCAATGTTTGGTCTGCTCAAGTCGAATGCGGTCATGGCGTTGAACCAACCCTTCCCTTCGACGCCACCGACCAAATTGGCAGCAGGTACTCGAACATCTTCGAAATTGATTGAACGGGTATCACTGGCTCGCTGACCCATATTGGTCTCTTTCTTGCCCAATGACAGACCATCCGAATCCGCATCGACAATGAACGCGCTCATGCCCTTGTAGCCAGCCGCTTTGTCCGTATAGGCGAGTACGAAGAACCAATCCGCCTTTCCGGCACCGGTAATCCACATCTTGGATCCATTCAGAATGTAATCGTCGCCATCCTTCACAGCGGTCGTCTGGATGCTGGCAACATCGCTCCCCGCTCCAGGTTCAGTAACCGCATAGGCTGCAATTCGAGGTGCTTCGGTCAATCTTCCTAGATACTTCGCTTTCTGTTCCTCTGTACCGCCTGTGATGATGGGTGCAGCGGTGAGTCCATTGCTATAGGCCGCTGTAGCGAAGCCCGGGTCGCCCCAAGCAAACTCTTCTTGGACCACGACTTCATCCATGGTGCCCATGCCCATTCCACCGTATTCTTCGGGGACGTGGAGATTCATCAGACCCAAGTCGTGAGCCGCTTCGATCGCTTCCATAGGGAACTCGCTGGTGGCATCCCAATGCTCTGCCATCGGCCGGACATTTTCGGCTGCAAACTCCCGAGCGAGCTCTTGCAACATCAGTTGCTCTTCTGACAATGTGAAGTCGACCATGTACCTTCCACCCGTTTCTCCGTCTTAGCATTACTCACACAATTTTTGCAGATGTTCTACAACCAATTCGGCTGTTGGAATGGTGTAATCCTCAAGCGTTGGTGCAAATGGAACCGGTGTATCAATCGCTCCGACAACCACCGCGGGGGCTTCTAAACTCCAGAAGCATTGCTCTTGGATTCGGCTACTGACCGTATGGCCTAGTCCTCCTGTGTATTGCGCCTCCTGCAAAACCAGCAAGCGCCCTGTCCTTGCCACACTGTCCACACAGGTCTGAGCATCAAACGGTGCGAGTGTGCGCAGATCGATAATTTCGATTTCCTTGCCTTCGCTGGACAGTGCTTCTGCCGCCTTCATTGCGACGTGAACCATGGCGCCCCATGTGACGATGGTTGCATCACTTCCTCCTCTGACAATGTTGGCTTTACCCAATTTGTAAGTATCTCCTGACTTGATGGCTTGAGCCACACTTTCCGTGTCGACTTGCATGTGGATTCGGTCACCCCAACCAGTCATTCCACCACGGAGCCCATACATGCCAAGGTGCTCAAGATACACCACTGGGTCGGGTAGGGCTGCAGCCTCGACCAAGAGGTCGTAGGCATCTTGAGGGTTGGATGGGAAGACGATGACTAGACCCGGGTCATTGAGGAACCAAGATTCGATCATGTTGGCGTGGAATGGGCCACTTCGGGTTTTTGCACCAAGCGGGATCCGCACGACCATCGGTACATCTGCGCCCCACCTCCAGCGCAATTGAGCTGCGTTATTGATGAGTGCATTCATCGCTAGAGCAGCGAATCCACCAAACTGGATTTCTGCTACAGGACGCATACCACCAAGGGCAGCACCGGTTGCTGCATGGATGATTAGAGCCTCAGACAAGGGCATATCCAACAACAAATCGGAATGGCCTTGATTTTTGAGTGGCACATTCATTCCAAATGCGCCTGAAACCTCCATGTCTTCACCCATGAATACGGTTGATGCTCCATACCTCTCAGCGATGGCTACCATCGCATTTTGGATTGCACGGGAATAGGACCACGCATTTGCCTCACCGGAAAACTGCAAAGTTGTTTCACCGGGTTCAACGGATGCCTCAATCTCTTCAGCAGGATTGGCGATTCGGTTCAGTTGCATGCTGTGGGAGTCCGCATCATGTAGTGTGGTCACTCCACGACGAACACTGTCACCATCGGGCCAAGGCATCGCTTCCATAGCGGCTCTACCCGCATCAACGTAAGCCTGTTCTTCCGCTTCCATTTGAGTTAGAGTTGCCTCTTCAATACCCATTGAGCGCAGCAGTTTACGATGATTTGGCAACGGGTCCTTCGCTTCCCAATACGCGAGTAAACCCTTGTCGGCATATCCAGGGGGTGTCCCACTTGGTGAACCCAAGTACAGATCGTCATGGTGGTGTGCATGGCCACACCCTCGCATGGTTTCTACATGGATTAAGACGGGGCCGCCACCATCCATAGCGAACTCTCGGGCCACAGCCATACTGGCATGGAAGTTGAGGGGGTCAGAACCATCGATGGTCCAAGCAGGTATTCCCATGGCTACACCTTTGTCGCCCCATGTTTCAGCAGCTGATTGGCCAACGACAAATGTGTCCAGAGCGATTTGGTTATTCTGAATCATGAAAGCGATCGGCAATCCTCTGGCACCGGCGAAATTCATGGCCTCCCAAAATTCTCCAGAAGATGAACATCCTTCACCAACAGGTGCAAATTGGAATCTTGTCATGCCCAATCTTTGACTGGCAAGAGCGATTCCTGTGGTTGTTGCACTTGCGATTGGGAGTGGAGCAGTGGGAGGTAAAACGCCCAGTGCAAGATCTCCGATGTGTAGGTCTCTCCCTCCAGAACCTTCGTGACCTCCATCCATTTTCGATCCGGTTTTACCAACCTGTGCAGCGAATAAATCGGTGGGCGTTTGCCCCATCGCCATGGCCAACCCGATGTCTCGAATCATCGGCGCAACAATATCACCTGTATGCTGCGAACCGGGTGGAAGATCCTTGGCTAAATTGAGTGCTGTAGCACAGGCGACAATCGCTTCCTGCCAAGTTGAGCGGAAACCTTTGCCTCCAAATCGCCCTCCATCAGGTGTCTCCATCCCAGTCATGAAGATGTCTTTGAGGTGCTCATCCAACATCCTTGTACGAGTCATCCAGCGTTGCCATTCAAAGCGTTGATCGACGGTTACAGTGGCTGCATGGGCAATTCGCCGTAAGCACAACCGAACATCGAGGATAAAGCGCTGCTCACGTCGAGATAAATGGAGTAAACCACCTCGACGAGGGATGACTTCAGTCGTCAAAATCCCTGCCTCTTCAGCCCGGCCGGATAGGTTCTCGGATAATTTCTGTGCGAAGGCTTCACTGAACAAATGGAAGTTTGGGCCGTCGAGTGTTTTCCCTTCGTAATCCTGGCTGACTTCATCAAACAACCAACCGATGAGTCGGAGATGACCGTCATGACGTTCGGCGATAAATCGAATGAGCTCCTCTTTCAAATCACTCAGAGATACATCAGAAATGAAATCCAAATGGCTTCGAGGTTTCCAATCTGCGCCCCAAATATGAGGTAGTTCAGATTGCGTCATTTCAATTCCTCCGAAACCTTCGACCGAGGTAGGGCATACAAAGGATGCGGGTTCCATCCTTCGCACATCTACATGGCCTCCCCATCATCGATTGCATCACCCAGAGCACGCATTGTCACTCGTGTGACGATGATTGTAGCGATGAGTGTGGCAATCAGGCCACACACCAGTATCACCACCGCCTCAGTTGATTCGGAGAACGCTGCCAATCCCCCCTCCTGGAGAGCGAGTTGACCAAATGCCCACCCGTAATATGCGTAGACAAAACAATAGACGATGCTTGCACAATTTGAAATCGTGAATGTCTTGGTGTTGACAGGTCCTGCGGCCAATATGTAGTTCAACCACTCATCAGGGATTACTGGTGATAGCCGAACAAGAACTGAAAGCCGCAGACTCTCTTCGCCGATGGCTGAATGGATTCGTTCCAATTTCGGTTTTTTTGAAATCGCTTCTACCAGACCTTCTCTGAACAACCAACGGCCAAAGATGAAGGCACCGAATCCACCGATCATCGACCCGATGAAATTGACCAATACAGCAAGATGCAAAGGAAAAACTGCACCTGCAATCATCTTGAGAATGGGTGTTGGTAATAGCAACATTATCGCTATAGAAACTGCTACTGCAAAGCCAAAAAATCCAAGAGAACCTGCACTCTCAAAGATACTGTTCACGTTTTGCTGATTGTTGAATAAGATGAATGCAAAAGCGACACAAGCAGCGACGAAAACCAATCCCAAAGCAGCACGCAATCGGTGTTTACCCAGATGACTTTGCTTTAGGTGCTTGACGTGATCCCGTCTTTCAGCAAGTCCCAAATCCCTCGTTGCAGATGAAATTTGAACCATTTTCATTCCTCTTCATCTGGGGCTTCAGGAAGTGCCTCAAGGCAATCCACAACCATTTGTTGAGCATCTTCCAACTGCGTAGAATACATTCCCAAATGTTCCCTTACTGGAATGCCCATATCCCAGAAGAGGTCGCGGATAATCTCCATCGAAAGCCGTGTCATTCTCAGTGTGTTTGGGTCGACTGGCACCATTCCGGTAAATTTCGTGAGGATCGCCACTTCCTCAGGTGGGTCCATCAATCGCTCAAGTTGTTCATCGAGTTCACCTTCGATAATCTCCGCTTGACTTTCCATCGCATCAATGAGTCGAGACCTACGCTCAGCTTTGGCGGTAGCAATGGCGGCATCCCGTTCCTCATCAGATAGGTCCTCGTCGAGATCAACACTAACTTCAGCTCCGAGAATCAGGTCATCAAATGCCAGTCTTAGCAAGCGTTCTAGGACATCATGGCCGATCTCTATGTCCTCATCCATTCGAGATACCAAATCCTCAACAAATGCGGTATTGATGGCTCCATCTCCCAACAATTCTTTCAAAATCGGTAATGACCAAGAAGGATCTCCTGGCGTAACGCTAACCTCAAAGAAACCAGTTCCGCTTCCGGTACGAATATCTGCAGGTGGCTCAACGAAGAGTTTCTTGGAATGTTTATCCAATTGAACGAGCAATCGACCCATGTCGACCGGTTTCTGCATGACCTCAGCCACCCCTGCCTTGGCTGCAGAAACCAAATATTCCTCTCCGACATTCGAGGAAAGAATCACAATTCTACATTTGAGTGCAAATTCAGGATCGGATGAAAGGCGGCTGGCGGCATCTATTGCATCCCCTGTTTTCCATTCACCATCGAGGAGGACTACATCGGGCATCGTTGCCAATGCTGTACCCTCACATTGGCGCAGGGTCCCCGCCCGAGTCACAGAGTATTCCTCACGCTCAAGCGTGCCTGCAAGGAGGTTCCTGCGCCCCTCCTGCTCATCTGCGACGATAATGGATGCCATTAGAACGGCCTACGGCCGTTATCGACGACCTTTGAACATGGTCCTTCCAAAAGTATGCACATCAGTACTTCAGGACCGATGAATCAATCTCGGAGTGCCAAGCGTGGATGCCGCCTGCGAGGTTGAATAATTTCGAGGAATCATGGCCTGATTGCGATAGTGCGTAGGCAGCCATCGCCGAGCGCCCCCCGGTTCGGCAATACAACACAATGTCGCGATCTTTGGGCAGTTCGGTCAGCAATATTTCCTCGTGAGGAATCAACAAATCGGTCTCTGGGAGTGTGACAATACTGGCTTCCATGTTATTGCGAGTATCGATGAACAAAGGCCTCCAGCCCTGATGCCTCCTCTCGGTGTATTGTTTTGGAGAAATTTCAGCGAATGGCATTTGCATTGGCTTGATTCCACAGAACCCCTCGTAATCGATTAGTTCAGTCACGGGTTCTCTTTCGATTGCTGAAAAGCTCAGGGTTCTCATCGACATGTCTAGAGCATCGTAGATTAGCAACCTGCCACGCAAAGGCTCACCGATTTCGAGTAGAACTTTGATCGCTTCAGTCGCTTGTATCGACCCAATCACGCCGGGAAGCACCCCTAGTACTCCACCATCCTCACAAGAAGGTACAGATTCAGGAGGGGGTGGTGTTGGGAACAAATCTCGGTAGGTGGGTCCTCCATCCAGATTGAATACAGAAACCTGTCCTTCAAATCTGTATATACTTCCATAGACCCATGGTATGCGAAGCAATTCACACACATCATTTACGAGGTAACGGGTTGGGATATTATCGGTCCCATCGATGACAATATCGTGTCCCTGAATCATCTCCATTGCATTTTCTGAGGTCAGTCGATCCGAATGAACATCAAGTGAAATAGCGGGGTTCAGTTGGCGCAGACGCTGCATGGCTGAATCAGCCTTTGAGTCACCGACATCTTTGTCCGCATGCAGAATCTGTCGTTGCAAATTACTCCGTTCTATCGCATCATCATCGATGATGGTTAGGTGGCCGATTCCGGCTGCAGCAAGATACAGTAGAGCTGGAGAGCCGAGCCCACCAGCCCCTACACAGAATACTCTTGATGACTTCAAACGGGCCTGACCAACTTCACCAATTTGAGGCAAAGTCAGGTGCCGCGCATAGCGGGCCTTGTCCTCAGGGGTCAGGTCCTCCATGACCTTCGCTCAGTGGACGTTGTCTTCAAGCCAACGCTCAGCATCTATCGCTGCTGCACAACCTTGGCCTGCCGCCGTAATCGCTTGGCGGTAACGTGTATCGACGACATCTCCTGCGGCAAATACACCTGGGACATTGGTCATCGTGTGTTCCGTATGAATCAGATAACCTTCATCATCGGTCTCTACTTGCCCTCCGAGGAATTGAGTAATCGGTTTGTGTCCAATCGCAATAAACGCACCAGTGCAAGCGATTTCATATTCGCTACCATCACGGGGGTCTTCTAGAACAGCCCCAGTGAGGCCCTTTTCATCAGACAACCATTTCTTGACTTGACGGAACGTTTGAATCTCGATTTTTGGGTGATTGGCCGCTCGCTCATACATGACTTTCGAGGCTCTGAAAACATCGCGACGATGCACTAGAGTTACCTTGGATGCGAAGCGGGTGAGGAATGTCGCTTCTTCCATCGCCGAGTCGCCGCCCCCTACAACGATGATTTCCTCATCGCGGAAGAATGCACCATCGCAGGTTGCACAAGTTGAGATTCCCCTTCCTTTCTGTTCATCTTCTCCTTCTGCTCCAAGCCAAATGGCTTCTGCACCGGTGCAAATAATCACAGCATTGGCGAAGAATTTCTCTCCCTCAGTTTCGACCATGAATGGGTGTGAACTGAAATCGACGCTGCCAACATTGCGATCTTGCACCTCAAGGCCAAATCGCTCTGCCTGCGCTCTGAGATCCATCATCATCTCTGGACCACCGATTCCTTGTGGATAGCCAGGGAAGTTTTCGATATCACTTGTGAGCATCAGTTGCCCGCCAGACATGTAACCAGCAAACATCAGTGGATTCAGCATGGCGCGTGCAGTATAGAGCCCGGCAGTATATCCTGCGGGCCCTGAACCGATGATGATGACATTGCGCACATCTTCGCCCATAGGTCATCGGCGTTCACGACATCTCTTCAATCTTGACTGTCGTCAAACTGAACCAAATTGGTGAACAGAATAAACAGCAATCCACATCTTTGATAAGTATAGATTCAAGGTTCATGTTGAGTTCAATGGACACATTGGTTGAGCCTGAATCGGTTGGAAGTGATGGGCTACCCATCATGCCAGCACCACCTGCATGGTACTGGATGTTACTTGGCCGAATCATCGTCCTGTCCATCGTCGGTTTCTCTCTATGGTACTACCAGTTTGAATCCCTCATCATTGTCATTATCGTCTTCATCCTCGTGGTTCCGATGGAGAAAATCTTCCCCCGGCATCAGGGACAGAATGTTCGTCGACCCAAGTGGAAACTTGATGTGACGTATGCTCTTTCTGCTCCTTTTCTGAATATATTCGGCGTTATTTTCGCCGTCATCGTCGGTTTCTTCTCGTTCACATGGGCACTCGGTCTAATCGTCAATTACTTCGGAATCGTTGAGATGATTCCAGTCAGCATCCAACCTCTAGTCGCATTCGTTCTGTTCGATTTCGTTGGATACTGGGCGCATCGCTGGTATCACGAGGTCCCCGAACTTTGGAAATTCCATTCGATTCATCATTCTCCTGAGCATATGGATTGGATCAGTGGATTCCGCGTCCATCCTCTGGATTTCGCTCTGATTGCACCAGCCTTCTTTTTCCTCGTATTCGCTGGATTCAACCCTGAGACCAGCGGCGTACTAGCAGCCCTGCAGATTATCACAGGATTGTTCCTACACGCGAATGTAAGTTGGAGATTATGGCCCTTACATCGTCTCATTCAGACACCTGAATTTCATCACTGGCACCATGCGAATGAGAAGGAAGCCCATTGTTCGAATTACGCAGGCTTCCTTCCTCTTTGGGACATCATGTTTGGAACATACTACATGCCCGACGACAAGCGTCCTCAGGTCTACGGCGTGGATGAGGATGTGCCCGACGATATGCTGGCTCAATTGAGGTACCCCATTCGCGAATGGGCAAACCCTCTGAGATTCTTCCGCCATCCGTTCAAAACAATCGGATCCTGGTGGAGATTCTACATGAAAATTCTGAGGGG
Organism: uncultured euryarchaeote; assembly: GCA_937901365.1. Classification (GTDB taxonomy): domain Archaea; phylum Thermoplasmatota; class Poseidoniia; order Poseidoniales; family Thalassarchaeaceae; genus MGIIb-P. Next base: position 12,742 of record CALCEF010000104.1, read on the forward strand.
CATTCGCCATTCGACTTTCCGAAAGCGAGGCCCCTTCTATCCTCCCTTCAGGGATTAGGACATCGAAGAGATTGCAGCCACCGCAGCTCGTGCATGAGGTTCCAATCGTGGGCCAATATGCTCTGGCTCTGCTCCAGGACCTATGATGCCCAATCCGACCGGCTTGTCCCAGGTGAGTTGTAAATCGATGATGCTCTTGATGACAGCCTGACCCATTGCAAGACCATGCTGAGTTTGTCCCTTCTCGATGATTCCAAGGCAAGCCGCCCCATCGATGTCATCTCTGCCCAACAATCGATCCAGGGCCAATGGAACTTCCATCGCTCCGGGGACCCACACAACATCATCAATTGTAAGTTCATGCTTACTCGCTTCATCAGATGCCCATTCAAGCATTTTTTCAACTTCTGATTGGTGAAATGATCCACACACAATTGCGATTTTCATTTTCAATCACCTCTACTTTCCATTAGCCGTTTGGTGGTCTCGACAACCGCTTGTGTCATCGCATCGATTTCAATATTCACATGGTCACCTACTCCCTTGCTTCCGAGGGTTGTGAGCCTCAGAGTCTCGGGGATGATGTGCACGTCGAATTCACCTTCACCACTTGTTTTTCCGACGGTGAGTGAGATTCCATCGACGGCAATGTAACCCTTCTCTTGGATGTATTCCGACATTTCCGAAGGGCATTGGATCGTATAGTCCTGATTTACTACGGCGACGATTTCTGCGGTTCCCATGATGTGGCCGCTCAACAGGTGGCCACCCAATTCATCACCGAATTTTAGCGCCCGCTCCACATTGACATTGGAACCCGATGAGAGTGAGCCCAAAGTCGTCCTTTCGAGGGTTTCTGGAATGACATCAAAGGTCACAGTATCGCTGACGGATGTAGCGGTCAAACACACACCATCGATTGAGACAGAAGCTCCGATTTCAAGTCCTTCAGTCGATGGGATTTGTACATCGATGGTGACAACCGAATCTCTACGAACTGATTGAACACATCCGGTGCCCTGAATGATTCCAGTGAACATCACTCACCGCCTCCAATTTCTTCTTGACGCTTTTGGGCCCATTGTAGGCTGAGGATTTTGTCGATGATTTTTCTAGTCCCATCCAAGTCTTCGGTCAATCCTTCGACACGAACCAACTTGATTTGATCAAATCCACGTTCATCTAGACCTGCACGAATCGCAGTTTCAGCATGTTCTTGGTCATAACCAATTGCAATAATATCGGGTTCAACCATCGGTAAAATGTCATACATAGGCACAGACGGAGGGTTTCCAACCATCGCGTGGTCAACCGGTTTCAGTCCTGCAACCATCCTTCTTCGCAAATCCTGGGATGTCACCGGTTCATGCTTGCGCATGCGAACGGTATCGTCGTGTGCAATCACCACTGTGAGGTGATCTCCCAATGCCTTGGCTTGTTCAAGATAATGAAGGTGACCGGCATGCAGCAGGTCAAAAACACCAACAGCCATTACGCGCACCATTGAATCCCTCCATTCATTCAAAGGCCAAAAGCCCTCATGATTTCTTCCCCTGTCAACATCGGTATGTCATGTCTAGATGCATAGGCTCTCGCATCCTCGACACTGAGTGCCCGATCACCATCAGGCTGCAGCATTTCGGCTCCGATTGTGCACGGTGCCAATCCAGCCAATCTAGCGATTGCAACAGCCAGTTCGGTATGTCCCTGTCGAGTCGCCAATCCCCCAGGGGCCTCTCTACACAATGGAATATGTCCAGGTGTCCTGAACTCCTTTCCAAGAGCAGTCATTGCCTCTATAGCATTAGAATCACTCATCTCATCAGCCAACTCAC
>CALCEF010000105.1 GCA_937901365.1 uncultured euryarchaeote
CAACACATGGGGTGTGAATGCGACTTGGTCTACATTTGGGGGGTTGGCAAATGATGCCTTGTCATCATTCAGTGGTGAATGCATCGTTTTCGATGCAGGTCCTGTGGGTGACTGGACGGTTGAAATCGATGATCAGGGCGGTATGACTGATAGTTTGACGTTGACTGTTGAGGCAGGGCGTTTGGCGCAAATCACACTTGAAAACTTGGCCACAGAGATGCATATTGGAGATTTCTATTTGCTTGAAGCTGAAGGTTTCGATGCTGCGGGGAATCCTGTCATCGTAGATGGCTGGAATTGGTCCGTTACAGATGGGCCAAGCACCAACCCCATCGTACCCGATGGAGATGGAATCACTTTCGTACCAGATCGTGTTGGGCAACATACAATCCAAGTCATGGCTGCTGGCCGTGTACAAGCCATTGATGTCGAAGTGCATTCTGGCATTCCAGTATCTCTTGAGATCGAAGTCGTTGACGCTATTGGTAACTCTCCACCTGTAATCGTTACAGGTTATTCTCTTGACTTGATTCTGTATGGGGTAGATGAAAATGGTAACAGGAATCCGGTCGATGTTCCAATCGCTGATTGGTTCATTCTCAACAATTTTGGTACAATTGAAAATGCCAGTGCTGGAGGAACTGGACACTATACCTACACATCGGGTGGAATTGGTGATGTCAGCATCACTGTATTTTTGGGTCAAGCCCAAGGAATCCTCATCGTTCAGGTATTGGAGGGACCACTCGATTATCTAGAGGTTTCAATTCCATCTGATGGGGATCAAGGAACGACCGTAAAATTCGAGATTTCAGGATTTGATGTTTCGGGCAACCCTGTCTCAATCCACCAATGCTCGGCCACAATAACGACAGATGCAGGGGACGCCGAATGTGACGAAAATGGGTGGACACTTGATTTGGAAAAGTCTGGGGAACTGGTCGTTCATGCAAGGATTCAGTCATCCAGTGGTAGTTCAGCCGAAGGAAGCGATTTCATAACAGTACATTCGACGTGGTTCGGATGGGGTGACAACACACAGGTGATCATCGCTTTCAGTTTGTTAATCATCATCGTAATTTCAGTCATTCTTGTCGTATTGTTCAAGCATCTCGGTTCAAGAATTGATGAAGAAATTGAGTTAATCCGCGAAGAAACCCAAGAACTTGAGAACCTGCCACCCCCTGCCCAAAATGTAACTGCAACGTCCCCCCCGGTTCCTTTGCCGGCTCCTGTGAATCAACAACCAGTAGCAATGCCACCTGCCCCAGCCCCTCTCGTTACCCCTGCCCCCACTCCTCTAACCGGAAGTGATCCATTCCATGCACTTCAGCCAGTAGCCGAAGAAAAATCCGAACCACCTCCTGCCGAGAATATCGAGGAGGATTGGGCAATACCTGAACCCGAACCCGAACCTGAACCTGAACCACCAACAGAAACCGATGATGAGTGGGGTGTGATCTCAGGAGATTGGAATCAATCCGAGGAAACACTGACGACCGCTGCTGCAACATTTGCACAAATTCAACATGATAATCGCCGTGGAGATGGCCCCCGAGATGTTGCTGAACAAACACTACGTCCTTTGCCTGGAACCACAGCAGGAGAGGATGGTTGGTATTTCGATCGAGAGGGGAGACCATCTCACTGGACCCATTCCGAAGAAAACGGCTGGTCTCAAGAATAGCGTTCCTCTTCGTTTGGGAAATCTAAGTTGCGAACGTCTCCGATGTATTCCTTGACGGCATTGGTCATATCCTCGTAGAGGTTTAGATATCGGCGTAAAAAGCGCGGATTAAATTCGTGAGTCAATCCGATCAAGTCGTGGATGACCAACACTTGACCATCAACATCCGAACCGGCACCAATCCCAATTGTGGGGATGTTAACAGCGGCTGTGACCTTGGCTGCTAAATCCGCAGGAATCTTCTCCAAAACAATGGCAAAACAACCGGCTTCTTCGAGTAATTTAGCATCAGCAATCAATTTCTCGGCTTCTTCTTCCTCGCGCGCGCGTACGGAATAAGTCCCAAATTTGTAGATAGACTGGGGTGTCAATCCAAGGTGCCCCATCACTGGGATTCCCGCGGTCAGAATCCGTTCGATGGATTCTACAATTTCAGCACCGCCTTCCAACTTGACGGCGTGCGAACCACTTTCTTTCATGATGCGAATCGCACTGTTGAGTGCCTGACGGGAATCACCCTGATAGCTTCCGAATGGCATGTCACAGACGATGAGTGCACGATTTACTCCATTGACTACACATTGCGCATGATAGATCATCTGGTCGAGTGTGATGGGCACAGTAGTATCGTTTCCAGCCATCACATTGGATGCCGAATCACCGACCAGAATAACATCGATACCAGCGGCATCTAGAATACGTGCCATCGAGAAATCATATGCGGTAAGCATGGTGATTTTCTCACCTGCTTGCTTCATTTCCTGAAGTGTATTGGTTGTGATTTTCAGCGCCTTGCCCGCAATCGACATCGTTACCCTCCGGAATTGCGACAAGCGCACCACCCTTCAATGGCACGGAGACCAATACAGGCTATTCCTGCTCATCCAAATTGCGCTCAAGCCCCTCAAGGAATTGATCGACATCGATGATTCCATCTACCTCAATATCAATCTCATGGAACAATTGGCGCCGGTGGAATCGGGTTAACTCAGGTGCGATAATCCCCATCGCATGAACAAATTCGTTTTCATTGAGATAATCAGGATGTGATCGCTTGGCGGCAACAGTATGGAAAATCCACCATCTCTTCTCCCGTTCATGTTTATCTGCATTCATCAGTTCAGTTCGAACAGTTCTCCAAGGGGTTAGTTTTGGATGTGCTCTGGATTTCCCGTAGGAATAGTAGGTGACCAATCCCAGCACACAACAAGCAGCGGCTCCGAGAATGGCCTTGGAACCCATGATGTAGATGAGGAATATTCCGGAGATGATTCCGAAAATTTGGATCAGTGGGTAAAGGGGAGATTTCCATTTAGGTTGGTACCATGAATGTGTTACTGATGCCTTTCTTAGCACAATTACACAGCAATTGATGACGATGAAAATCATGATTTTGAAACCAGATGCGAGTTTGGCAATATCTTCCACAGGAAGCAGTGTAATCGATGCTGCCATCGCAACTCCTGTTCCGAGGATTGCCAAATGAGGGGTTTGGTAAACGGGGTGGACATTTTCCAGCGGTTCCGGTAGGAGGTTGTCTCTGGCCATGGCAAATGGGAACCGCGACGTCGCCATGATTCCGGCCAAGGCCATCGCGGTGAGTACGGTGACAGCAAAAGCAGCGGAAATGACCCCTACGATGTTTCCACCAATTGCTTCAGCGAAGACATAGAGTGGGTCCTCTCGTGCTTGCCCATCTTCCATCATGTAACCTTCCGGTGGTACTGCAGCAACCATTACGATTGAAACAAATACATATAGCAAACAAGAGATTAACAGCGACAGTAAGATTCCATACGGTATGTTACGATCCGGGTCTTTGATTTCACCACCAACTGCGGCAATCTTGGTGACACCTGCATAGGCTACAAACACAAATGCAGTCGAATGTGCCACATCTCGCCAAACTTGGTCCCATGAACCTCCCAAAGCATCAGGCCCAAATGCTGCATCCCAATTCATGTCCATGGTGAGAATTGCCCAAAAGGTCAACACGAGCATGAATCCAATCAAGGAAAGTACGATTGGTGTCTGAACCTTCTTGATTCTTGAAATCCCCAATATGTTGATTGCAACAATCATCACGAGCAATATTAGTGCTGCAATTTCTAGATTGATGGTGATGCCCAGCAATTCTTCTAGAACCCAAAGATACGCTTTGAAACCGATGAGTGCGAATGCAGATTTGAGCATCGACGCGCCCCAAAGCCCGAGCCCTGTTACTGTTCCAACCATCGGGCCAAATGTCCGCTCAATGTAAACGTAGGATCCTCCCGATGAAGGCATGGCCGTCGCCAATTCCCCCTTGGATACTGCAGCCGGTAGAATTGCCAGTGCTGCTAGAAGATAGGCCAGCCAAATTCCTGCTACCGGCATGGTTCCTCCACCCATGTCCAACATCACCAGTGCTGGTAGTACAAACAGACCGGAGCCGAGCATCGCTGAGAGAGAAATAATGACGACGGAAACCATTCCGAGTTTTCGCTCTAGGGTTTCGGTCAAAGCCTCAATTGGGCTGTATACGAAATCGATGAGGCTAGAGGGCTTTATCGGTTCCATGCTTGTTCGCAGAACAATTAGCATAAGATACTACGTATCTTAATCATCTGCTCAAGGTGCCTTTGCGATGACTTTCATTTCAACCGCAATCGGTGTAGGTAGGGCCTGAATGGCCAATGTAGTTCGAGTTGCTTGAATTTCTTCGAAGTGTTTGGCATAGACCTTGTTGTAACCCTCAAAATCACGCTTCATATCGACCAAGAAGGTGGTGACATCGATTACATTGCTTAGATCAGCTTCACAGGCTTCAAGGATGATTCGAATATTCTCAATACAGGCTTCGGTTTGGGCCTCGATGTCATAATTCAGAGGATTTCCATCTCCATCTTCAATCGGTCCGCCTGGTATTCTGTTGTCCTCGGGGTTGCGAGGCCCAACACCAGAGATGAACAACAGATTCCCCATTCTGCGAGCATGGGGGTAAGCCCCGACAGCACTCGGGGCATCTTCAGCGATGATCGCTCCATCCTTACTCATCATCTTTCCAACGGTTTTCTTGGCCACAATCGATGCGGCCACACCACCGACCGGGCCGGCAATTGCAGCCCCTGCAGCAGCACCCAAAGCGCCTCCGGCGTGAGATATGACAGTCGACCCATATTCATCATACAAATCGTCGATGACTTCGACAGGGTTTCGCCACCCCTCCTCGTCTTCCTCAGGCCTTTCGGCCTCATCTAAAGGGCCGTCCACGCCCCCAGGGGCTTGCATATCACCTGCTGCGGTCACGAGAACATTCCGATCCCCGCGATAGATTTCGACATCATCTTCATCGAATTCTTTGTCTCCAACTGAACCCTTTGAAGGAGTGAGTTGGATTACAGCTCCACCACTTCCATGTAGCGCTGCATAAGCCATTACCTCGCCGTCGTAGTTGTTGTGCTGACCCATGGTTGCAGCCATCCACCAAGCCGGTTTGTAGGCGACCACTTTTTGGACACGAATTTGCCCGTGAATGTCCCTGCTGAGTTGGCTAAGGTCTTCCAATCGCCCATCTTCAAAGAATTCGAGAATTTTCTGATTCCAGTCCTCATCTTTGGCTGAGTGAATTCGATCATCTTGTGGTTCAACATGTTTAGTGAACATCCGATTGGACAGACTAGAGACAGCGACAATGACTGCCTTCTTCCCTTGTGCCTTCAATGCGTCTCGAGCCGCTTTGCCCAATACGATCGTCTCAGAACGATTGGAATACATGTTACTCGATACGATACAAGCCGGGATGCGGTTGTCAGGGTTTAGCAGACTCAATGCCACAACGGAACCAGTGTCGATTGGGAATCCATGGTAAGCCACAGTTCTGGCATGCAATCCACGTGATTCTGCTGCGTCTCTGTAGGCATTGCCAAATTCAACATCCATTTTGAATTTGTAAGGCATTGAACCGAGGAAGTGGAAATCATCGTCGACGTGAACCCATTCCGGTTCAGGTTGAACTTGGAATTGGTGTCCTACAATGCTTGGCCATGTGGTTGAGTAGACGATAATGACGTCTGCTTCACTTTCTTCAATTCGCCTCCGACACTCATCGTATGCTGCACGCAGTTCACCCCACCCCTTGTTTTGCTCTGGAGCGAGCAGTGGATGAGGATGAGGTGGGACATATAGTCCGAATAGAACAGGATCATCGCTCAAAGAACCAGCTCCCGAGTTTCTTCATTGGGGTCCCAGCAGGCGACGACATTGCCGGTGCCGATGACCGATTGGTAACCATAAATCTCTGCTGGGTAACTTGGCATACCCATTGCTGCCATCATCCAGGTGAGTCCACCTCCTTCGGTTTCCGCCATCGTTTGTTCCGTGAATTCAGGCATCAGGTCGATGAATTCCTGCATTTTTCCATCCCGCATCAGGTCGATGACCTTCATGTCCCAGACGTATTGGCTGTGGTTGTAGATGTGTTCACGACTCATGTCTTCGGGCAGTGGAGCCTCTGTGGTAAAATGTCGATGGGATAGGCTGTGGCTTGCGATGAGTACAACGCGCTTGCCACTTTCTTCAATCGCTTTACGGCAAGCACGACCCAGAGCCTGTGCCTGTTCATTCATCACTTCGACAGAGTAGTAATGCCGGTTTCGATTGCTACTCACCGTTACGATGGGCTTGTCCCAATCAGGGTTCAACAGATGGCAGGATGTGATGGTGCCGTAATCTACGCGGAAGTCAGGGTTTCGCATCATTTTGGTAATGATTCCAGCTTCACCAGCAATTTCGCACATCTTTTCGGACAATTCAACATCGACTTTGAGATCGTAGTGGTATCTGAACAAATTCGGGAAAATTGGGTCTACTGAGAGTGATTTGAATGCATCACAACCAAGAAAATGCGTTCCGATGTAAGTCTGCCAATGGGGGGTGAGGATGACGAGTGCATCATAATCGATTGTTTTCAATTTCCGCGCCAACCTAGCGTATCCCCAACGCAAAGCTTCCCAACCACCCTCACTAACCGGCTCGTTTTCATCCGGATTCTCAGCATAGACCAAGTGCGGAGGATGCGGGGCGAGACAGCCGAGAACGATTTCTCCCTTTGTCATCACGCCTTCCAAAGGAAGGCGGCATTTGAAACAATGCCTGCGGTAATCGTCATAGGATGAAGTCTCCGCCTAGGGCCGATGAAGTGGGAGAATCCCCCCCTCGGTCTTTTCGCCATTCCTCCGATCGTTGGCTTGATTTCATCAGTGATCGGTTTTCAGTGGGCATCGGGAATGGAGATTGAAGACAAGTTGTTGTCAGACATTTCCCCCTTGCTTCTTTCTTGGGCTACTCTCGTTATTTTCGCTTCGTTATTGATGTTCAAAATCCCAGTGGAGTGGGGTGAACCGAAGGAAATGCGGTATGGTGTTTTGGCAGGTACAATTGTGGTGTTCCTTCCACAAATTTGTGGGATGGGATTGCTACTCTGTGCGTTGTGGTGGATCCCCGTCATTTGTGGCTGGGTTTTCGTATCAACTTACCAATGGAAGTATGATGTTCAACCATTCAGAACAGGACTTTGGTTGGGTGTTGGTGGCCTCACGGGCATGTTCATGGGTGCGTGGGCAATGAGTGTGTATCTCAGTGCTTGATGCAGATATTGATGGCTTCGGAAAAGAATCCGAGACTCCAACGCCCACCTTCCCGACCAACGCCACTGTTTTTCACCCCACCAAAGGGAACACGCAAATCACGATGTAACCAGCAGTTGACCCAGATCATACCCGAATCGATTTTCTCAGCCATTAGACTACCTGCCTCAGCATCGGCAGTCCAGATTGAACCAGCCAACCCATAATCAGTCATATTGGCGATTTCAATCGCTTCTTCGTCATCCGAGTATGGATGCAATGTGACGACCGGCCCAAAAATTTCCTCAGTTGCACATCGACTATCTGGTGCTAGGCCATCGATGACTGTAGGAGATACCCAATATCCATTCTCAAATGCCGAAGGTATTCCAATCGGAGCGCCACCGCCGCACAGGATGTCTCCTCCCTCTTCTTCAGCGAGGTCAATGTAAGACAACACTTTGTCGCGGTGCTCTTCTGAAATCAGTGCACCCAATTCGGTTTCCTCATCTGAAGGGTCACCTACAGTCATGTCTGTAACCGCTTCCAGAAATGCTTCTACAAAGGAATCGTAAATCGTCTCATGGATGAGAATTCTTGAACCACAGAGACAGACTTGACCTTGATTGAGGAAGGAAGCTCGAACGATACTGGACATCATATTCTCAAGATCGACATCAGCCCGAATGATGGTCGCATTCTTTCCACCCAGTTCCAAACTCAGTTTCTTGAATCCACTTGATGCGGATTTGGCCACTTGACGCCCGGTCTCAGTACCACCGGTAAATGAGACAAGATCTACATCGGGGTGTGATGTGAGCGGGGCTCCTGAATCAAGGCCGTTACCATGAACCAGATTGAAAACTCCGATTGGTAATCCAACCTCTTCCATGACTTCAGCTAGTAGTGATGCAGTCATCGGAGTCATCTCCGATGGCTTGGCTACCACAGTATTGCCCATTAGTAGGGCTGGTGCAACCTTCCATGACAATAGATACAGGGGTAGATTCCATGGTGTGATTAGGCCAGCAACACCAACGGGTTTGTAGAGAACTTTGTTGGTAGCATCACTCATCTCAAAGGTCTCTGCTTGAAATTCTCGACCTTGTTCAGCGAAGAAGCGGAAATTTGCGACCGAACGGGCTGCATCAACAGACCGTGCCAATGAGATTGGTTTGCCCGTATCCAAACTTTCGAGTTGAGCGACTTCTTCTGCTCGAATTTCCAAAGAATCGGCAATTTTGTCTAACCAATCTGCCCGTTCTAGAATGCTGAGAGATGCCCAACCGTGGGAAGCGTCCTGTGCGGCCGTAACAGCAGCATCGACGTCTTCCCTTGAAGAGCAAGGGATTCTCGCGATGAGGGCCCCGGTGGCAGGAGCATAATCCTCAATCCAATGTTCACATATTGCTTGTCGCCATTCACCGTTGATGTAATTGGATAATTCGACAATATCACTCATGACTTCCCTCTCCGTCGAATGGGTTGGAGTACTTGCGCCAATCGTAGTACCAACGATCTGAATTTGGATCCCATTCGTCCCACGTGACAACCTGCTCTAGTTTGTCGATGCGATCATTTGGCACAACCCCTGGAACGATGAATGCTTTTTGTCGATGTAGCGGATAGGGATTCCTCAATTCGATTCCTAGAACTCCAAGAACAGCCCGAGCCACATACCATGTAGCCTGTGAATTCCAGCCGTGTGCAATTTTGATAACGATTCCAAGCCCTTGTGGAAAATCCTCGTGAATGATTGAGAGCCCAAGCAAACCATCTGCACCTTCTTTGGCCAATACCATCCCGTTTCCTGCTTTAATCGCCGTTGAATCTAGCCGGTTGAAACCTCCAATGAGATCCGGATTTTTACACATTGAATCCCAAATCCAGTCATCGTCCTTCTCCCGTGCCAAACCAGCGAACATCACAGCGAGTTCGTTGACAGTATTGGATACAGTAGGCAAACCACATCCGTCCTTAGAGACGCGTTTAGGCTCCCAGTGAGGGTCGCCAAGGAATCGTCGAAGAACGTTTAGGAAAAGCGGGAACCAATCTGACTGTGGTAGCGTATATCCTGCGCGGTTGATTCCCAATAGTCGAAGCGCCCGAAGAATCGCCGCATGCTCACCTGAACAGGTGTGGAACCAACGCCTAGGACGTCGAACTTGCCGACCAAATTGGATGAGTGGGACGTCTAGAGGGCATTGCATCAGGCCCCATTCTGATTCGGTTAGAATCGACTGTGCAGCAGCGACGTGTTCGGTATCTCCGTTGTGAGACGAACAAGCGATGGCCTTCTGCTCCTCGGTCAGTTCAGAATCGAGGACATCCACGAATGATTTCATCAGCAGAGGTTTCATCATACTGCGTCCGTAACATAGGACATTTCCACCAAAGGAATGGATTACCTCTGAACCATGTGCCCAAGCAATTGCTCCATGAATTGTATTCTCCGAGACATCGTTTCTCCTGAAATCGACAAGTGGTTCCCATTCCACATCTCGACCTGTTGCAATCCCCTTCGCACCGTCTGAAATTGGAGAGGTGGGATAGACCGCTGAACCGGGTCTTCCCGGTGCGACCGAAGAGGGTCGATGCTCCTTCATGCTGCCTCACTCCCGTTGACGAGGGGGACGACCTTGTCCATGAATGCGCGCATGTCACGACAGATACGAGCCGAATCGTGCCTGAAGAAATCAAACCACAGCATGAGACGATCCTCTGGATGGAATCTTTCCCGAATTTGTGCCGCAACATCAGCCGCGTTACCGATGACGGCATTGTTGGCTGCCTTGGACACCTTGGCAGGGTCCAGTGTCCCCTCCAGTGCAGCCCAGTATGACGACAGGGCTCCTTCTGATTCCTCCTGCGCCGCTGCTGTTTTTTCTGATTCAGTCAACCCTTCCTCTTCGTTCAAGAAAACCATGACCGTCCTTGGCATCATTCTTCGTTCCCACTGACCAAGATAGGCGCCTTCCATCCGTTCATGTGTCGCTTCAATCACTTCTGGTTGTGTGATACTAAGATTGAACACCTGCACGGGCATGAACTTGTTGACATGCTCTTGAAGTGCAGGTTCATGGCTACCAATGACCATGTTCACACCAGTTCGCTTCCATTCCTGCGGGATTGATTTTATCTCTTCAAATTCATATCGTCGAGGGATGTGGATTTCCTCACATTCATCCCCATGCGCAGATTGAACAGCTCGCCAATCTTCATCGGATCGGAAATTGGCCCTCGTTAGGATTGTTTTTCGGATGTCATCAGAAGAAATCGTGTCCCCTCGAATAAGACGCAACATGATTTCACAGGCTTCCCAGAAGATTTGTCCTCTGAGTGCCGGCCACGCTGCAACCTCGACATCATTTCGTGGTACGATTCCGTATGGAGCAGCCATGAACTGGAATCGGCCAGCACTGAATCCCAGGTTCAGTTTTCTTTCATCGCCGCGAACCTCCTGTAATGCACAGAAATTTCCGATCCGTTCAGCGACGGCGATCGGCCCTCCATTCGCCAATATCGACAATACCGCACTACCGACCTCAATTCTCTTTGTATGGGTCATCGAAAGCATGGCCAATTGGAAGAAATCAGTACACAACCCGACTTCACCCTCCCAGTGAGGAATCACAGGTCGTTTGTTTCTCTTCTGAACTTCAGTCGACAAATGGGCTTGTGCTAACCAGGCGACACCATAACCTAGGTCATCTGCAACCTTGAGTTGTTCAAGATAGTTTGAGTACATCGTTGTCTCATCTGGGCACATACCATTGGCATCAGGGGTTTGTGATATTGAAAAGAATACGTCGAATTCCATCTACTCCACCCCATGTATTGAATCGGCCAACTCATTCAATCTGTCCTTGATTGGATCAGGGGTTGGACGGCCAAGTTGCATGAATCCTGTCATGACTTGAGATAAATGTTGTAATTCAAGGTCCTCATCCTCCATCGCTCTGGCCATCTCTGCCAAGCCCCAACGGCAGACAACAGTACCTTCGAAATCATCTTCTTGTTCTGCGATTTCTAAAGCCGCTTCATAGTGGATAATTGCTCCATCGATGTTGGCCTCGATGGCTTCAAGGTGACCGAGAATAGCCAATCCGTTGACCATTCCTTTGCGATCTTCAAGTTCCTCTAGTAAATCCACACATCTCGCATGAAATTCCTTGGCATGTTCAAACTCATTTTCATCACGCGCAATTTCACCGAGGTTGTAGAGTGTATTCGCTTGACCGACTTTGTCTTCCAATGCTTCTTTCAGTGCAAGACTTTGGGAAAATGCGGATTTTGCTGCGGGTATATCACCGATTTCCAGCGAGTAAATTCCGAATTGGTTGTTGTAGGCTGACCGCAACCAATCATCTTCACTGACCGCAACCAAATCTTCTGCTTCAGATAAGGCCGAACCATCATTCACGATTCGGGCCTTGGTCAACAAGGCCCATGCGAGTTGATCCTTGTCATCACTATCCGTTGCCAATTTGATGGCATGTGCAATGAGGGCTTCGGCCCGTTCTGGTTGTCCGATTTGCAAGGCGATGTCTGCAAGGGTTAGAGCCACACCTGCATCCATCCCTTCATCGAATCCATCTCCCTTAGCCATCAAATCGAGCAGGTGATGTGCCTGCTCAGGCGTCAGAGACTCATCGCTCACACTATCACCTCAAATTGAACGCATTCTGCCACCATCAACAGCCAAACTGACGCCCCGTATTCCTCCTGATTGTGGCAAACAAAGGAAGGTGATTGCAGAGGCGGTTTCTCTGGGGTCGATGAGGCGTCCAATCGGGACTTGAGACATCCAATTATCGTGAATCTCCCCCTTGCTCTTTCCGGTCTTCTCCTCAATGGATGATGCCAGAGAATCCAATCGATCCGTATCGGTAAAACCGGGCAAGATATTGTTGATTGTGATACAAGCTGGCAATTCTCTGCTGAGTGATTTTGCCCATGATGCCATCGCTCCCCTCAGAGTGTTGGATAGCCCGATGTTGGGTATGGGTTCACGTACAGAAGTGGAGATGATATTGACAATTCGCCCCATCCCTGCGCTTTCCATGGCGGGGACAACCATCTGGGTAATTCGGTGTGCAGCGTGAAGGTGACGCTTGAATGGGCTCTCAAAATCTTCGATTTCGTTTGAGAGTAGTGGGCCGCCGGGTGGTCCTGCAGCGTTGTTCACGAGAATGTGAATTGGACCTGCGACCAGTATACCAGAAATCGTCTTCTCAATGGCATCAGCATCCTCCAAGTCGAGAGACATGGAACGCACACCTGTAATCTCAGGGGCGCTTCGACTCAGAGCGATGACATCTGCTCCACATGCTGCCAACATTTCAGCGGCCGCCCGTCCGATGCCCTTGGAGGCACCACAGACAACAGCTCTCATTCCTTTCAGTGCATCAGATGCATACGGGTTTTCCATTTTTTCACCTCAATCAACATAGTGTGCATACGTTTGTTCAGCCAGTTTCTGGTCCACCACTTCCAGAATCTCTGGCGGAGCATTGCGGAAGGTAGGCCATGGGCTTTCGCCCTGTGCGTGGCGCATTTCGGGCCATTTTCCTGCAACATAAGCCATCAACGCCTCCTTCATTAACACGCCGGAAAGTACCAGCGTCTCGTAGCAGAGATCCTCGTAGGTCATACCACGTTTGACAGGGAATTCTCGGCGCAATAGGAGTTCACCGGTGTCGATGCCGTTGTCACAGAAATGTGTGGTGCTGCCGATTGGAATGTCGTGATAGACCGACCAAGCGGGACTGGCCGAACCTCGACAGTCAGGGAGGAGTCCAGGGTGTGAGTTGACAACTCCATCTTTTGGGAAGTCAAGGATTTCTCCACGAATGATTCGCGTGCCTCCGAAGACGATGAGGTCCAAATCCAAATCGCGGATGTGTGGCATCACCTCTTCCGAATTGTGGATTGGGACGGTCACATGTGCGACATCGAGATTGGCGATTTGATCGACGATGGTCGGTGCCACGGGATTGCCTTCGATTCGTTTGAGGAACTTCTCGCGTTCTTCATCTCCAATCGCTGAATCTTCCTCGATGATGATGGCGGGAACAAAGCCCTCAGAGAGCATTTGTCGTAGCATCTCACGCCCGTATGGGTGCTCTTTGAGGAGCAGATAGGCAAAGACTGGCGTGTCCCCCATATTCACCCCGAAGGGGTGAGAGATACCCGTTCTTTTCGGTCATGCAAGTTCTATCCAAGGCGATGATTCACAGGTCCCATCATAGTAGATGACTCCATATTCGTCCCCTGCACTAAACCGCAATTCTTCACAACCCTCATCACAAAACCCAACGGGGCTGGAGAAGTAAAGATTCGTGCCCCAATAGGATTGATTCCAGGCATCACCGTTGACTTCCCATGTTTGATGATTAGGTCGGATTTGAACCTCATCCCCATTACTCATTTTGATGTGTAAGGAGACCCAAATGGTCTGTTGTTCCTCAAACTCATCACTATCTTCAATCCAGCCTCCACCTGCCCTCTGTAATTTAACAGTAACATTCAACGAATTGTCACTAGAAATTTCCATCTTTGAGAATTCGTAGTCATAGCCACCATACATTTCGTCATAACCGGCACCACATCCACCAAGATTTTCAGTACATCCTGATAATGGAATCATTGCAACTACACAGAGCAGCAAGAAATGTATCGATTTACGATTCATAGGTAATCTCTCAGGGTGTGACACGACTTCGATCTCTTGGGAAGAGGACAACCTCTCTTACATTGCCCGCGCCGGTGAGTACCATCAGTAGGCGTGCAACCCCAAGGCCCCAGCCTGCGTGAGGTGGGGCGCCGTAGCGGAATCCATCCGTATAGAATGTGAAATCTGCCGGGTCCAAATCCATGTTGCGGAGATTCTGCTCCAAGACATCGACTCGATGCTCGCGCTGCCCTCCACTGGTCATTTCGTCTCGGCCATAATTGAGATCGAACCCACGTGACAGTTGCCCACCGGTTGAACCCTTCTCACTTTCATCATGGAAGATGTAAAACGGCTTCATCGACATCGGCCAACGAGGTAAGAAGTGGAAGCCAGGATATTTGGCAGCAATCAAGTCACAGTGATGGGATTCAATGTCGTCGCCCCACTCGATTTCACCGCCGCCCTCTTTGACGATTTCAATCGCCTCACAATATGGAATTCGGGGGAACGGTAGGCTTGGAACTTCAACGGTAATCGGGTCTTGTTCCTGAGAAGCCCGGTATTCGTTGATGGTGTCAATCAGGTTCTGGTCGTTGGCCGCAACTTGACTCCAAATGTGATGAATCA
>CALCEF010000106.1 GCA_937901365.1 uncultured euryarchaeote
AACTGATTGCGAACTAGATGCTCCCATTGACGCATTTGCATCAATGCATCAGCCAATGGCATTTCGGTGGCAACCATCGCGGTTCGCAAGATGGTGTCGAGAATATCCATTCGATCATCGTCGAGGTTGTCAAGAACTGTATCCAGTGGGGGGCCGCTTGATTCAGTGGATTCAGAATCACCCAATAGCGGCCAAGGTTGCGTCAATATTTCTGGAAGTGTTTCACCTTCTACTTCCGCTTGAGTCGTGAGGGCTTCAGTCAGTTGGCGAGTGTATTTTGAGAATACGAGAGAGACCTCGATCAATGGCATGGAATACTGGCGCAAAAAATTGACGATTTGCTCTTGCAAAAACACCATCTTTTCTGTGCTATCTGCATCTGGACCCGGGATTGGAATCCGAGGTAAATCGCCTGCCATGAGAACCCTCGACGATTAAATTTGACCGCTGGCTCGTGCGGCATCAATCTGCTCCTGAGTCCAGCCACCTGCGAGTAGTTGCTCATCGGTAAATGTGTTCGAAATTAGTGGATGATTGTGTCCTCCAGTGGTAAATTCGGTGGCGGCTCTCTCCAACTCGCTTTTGCGGAGATATCCATTCCCATCGGCATCAAAATTGCTCGCAAAGGAAAGGAATGTCGGGGCATCGTGAATTCCATGGGTCGTGATAATCTGAGAAAATACGCTATCACTGAAGTCGAGAGGGACATTGACTTCAACTGGAGATATTTCAACTGCTGCAGCAACGGGAGGTGCCTGAGTATTCGGCTCCGCAGTAGCCTCAAATCCGGGAGGAGGAGTCACGTTCATCGGTGGAGGTGCATTCTCAAACCCTGGTGGGGGGGCCACGTTCATCGGTGGAGGTGCATTCTCAAAATTGGGTGGTGGTGCGACTGTATTCTCTCCCTCTCCGATGATTTCAGATTGCTCAAGTAATGCCGCTTCTTCATCAATCTGTGATTGCTTCTCTCGGCGATAAAGAACCAACATTGAGACGCCGAAGCATAGTGATGCCACAGCGATGATGTACAATACAAAGAGACCCTTTGACTCATCGATTTGTTGTGAAAGAGCTTCGCCGTCGCGGGCGGTATGCGGTTTGATTTCAAGGGGTTCAATCGTGACCCAATCGATGTCTATGTGGCGATCTCGGGCCACGAGTTGATATCTATGAACCTCACTTTCTTCAACCTCAGATGTAGGCAATTCCAGTGTAACTGACCAATTGGCCATTGGGTCTATGCTGACATTGACCTCTACATTCGAAACTTCA
>CALCEF010000107.1 GCA_937901365.1 uncultured euryarchaeote
CACACCAAACAGGGGCGTCTCCAGATTCACGATCAAGAATAAACCCAACATTTGTTGGAGCATATCTCGCCTGTAATTTTTCAATTAACCATGGAGTTGACTCATCCATTTCGTCATCTATAAGTGGCATAATCTCACCTATGAGAAATCCTGGAATTCATCATTTTCAGAATCATCTCTTCGCATCGATTTCTTAGTTGGCACTCGTGAAATATCTTGAATTCGCTTAACTTGCTCCGGTCTCGCTGTAGGTCTCCGTGCAGCCCCTTCACCTGGATTTGTGTGGGTCGGGATCCCCCGCTTGTCTGGACGCGTGTCCATAATTGGTCGTCGTTCACGTTGCCGTCCAGATTGAAGTTGCTTTCCTTGAATGCCTAGGCTACGGCGGTGTGTACCCCTGTAGGCAGCGGGGCCGATCAATCTCTCGAGAGTTCTCATACCCTTGTCAACCGGCTTTGGTCTCTTGGTCCACCAGCGCTCTGGCAATGGCTGCGCACGTGCTAGGCGGCTTGATTTCATGTCACGCATTCGGTTCCGCAATCGATTCTTGAACTGCCTTTCTTTCTCTTTGGGTAATCGAATGAACATCCATCCTGGGAAGCCAATATCGTAGACATTCCCATTGACTGTGACGAGTAAACCCTTCAGGAGAAGATGATTTCCGATGGGCAATTTATTTTCATCACCTGATACTTTGTATCGTTTCATGTTTTTTGCATACAGCATCATACCTTTCTGGTCGCGATGCTTGATGACGCGACGCTGAAGGCGGCGGAATCTACGAGTGAATAGGTGAATGCCAACTAATGCTAGAGTGGTACCGGCTCCTATAACGAGATTTTGACCGGTCTCCAGCCAAGCCAACCATCCAAGCACAAACCAGGTTGGCATCAAAATCGCCCAGTTGACAAGTTGCACGACAAGCGGAGCCGTATATCTTGGTGGCACTCCTTTTTCCAATGCCTCATGAGCGATGACCATCACATTCGCATTTAGGGCTTCATCCATGCCCTTGCGCGAGCTAAGTGCCGCAAACGGGTTTACGGGTGCATCATCAATCCAGACTGCCTTTTCAGCATCATTTCCAATTGCCAAGGCGGTTTCCAATTCGTCAGTACCAACTTGGAATCCGAGAATCCCACCGAGGGCTTGAACTCTGGGATCTTCTGGACTAGACTCATTGACTTCTTCGAACACGTCGAGTGCATCAAACCATTCGCCCAAATCAATCATGCACAACGAACATGCGATTCTAGCCAAGGTGGAATCTGCATGCGCCCGCACCAAATCTAGACATAGGTCAAGAGCCTCTTCACTCCGTCTTTGTGCACGAAGCATGGCAACACTTGCAACTTGGGAGTGTAGCGACAACCTGTCACTGTGTGCATCCCCGATCGAGGAATCGGGAGACCAGGAGTTCAGCCTCTTTTGCATTTCACGCAAGTGGTCGATTGTTGAGTTATTTTCCCAATCATACAAATCGTCTGGTGCAACACGTCCTGTCCAAGGATCCAACCATTCCATGGTCAGTGAGAGTAATTCCGGCTCATCGTACCCTTCGGGCTGTTCCATGCCTCGGAGGGCCTCTTTTGCAGCATCGAATCGTCGACATGCAATATGCCCAGTTGCAATAATCATTCGCGCTTCATCATCCTCTCCACCTTGAATGGCGAGGACTTTACGCGCTTCCTCAATCGCTCTAGGCCACAAGCCACGCAGGGCAGATTCAATCATTTTCGCCCGTCCCTTTTCAAGTCGAACAACTGCCTTATCGCCATCAATTTTCTCGGTCTGGAAGTTTCTCAATGTTGCAATATCATCGGCCCTGGCAGCGATTTCGATGTGATCACGCATCCAATCACCACCACCTGCCATGATGACACCCTCGCGCCGCTCATCCGGCGACAGGTCGAATTTCAGACTTCTAAGGTGGCCAAATCTACTGATTGAAAGAATCCATGTCAGCAAGAAAATTAGTTGGCCTGCAGCGATGAATTGCCATGTACTTTGCAGCAATAGTTCTTCAGTCACTCGTCCCCCATAGGGCATCAGTTGACTGAATTCTTTGTATGTTTGCAGCACGAGCAACAATACAACATATCCAGAAAACCCTGCAAGGCCGAAAAAGAGAATCCGACCTTGTACCTCCGGTTCGGTTCGAATATCACGAGGTTGAGCCAGAATCACACCACCAACGCCTGCGAAGGTTTGCCCTCCAAGGAACAGGTTACGTGTCAATTCAAAGATGAACGCAAGTCCGACGATTGCAACATTCAGCATCAAATAGGATGCTAGCACCTCTTGCAGTGCTTTCAGTGATATGAGTTGCCGCATGAATTCTGAATTCTCCACCATCGTGTAAACAGCCTCTCCTAGAATACCGCCAACATCCAAGAGTCGGTTTGCATCAGCTGGTTGGTTGATAATCACGTGGACGAGAGTGACGATTCCATTGATTGCGGCCAAAGGCATTGTGGCTAGGAAAATCACAAGGAACAGTGCAACTAATCGGCGGAAAAAGCGAGGGCGATCTGGGTCGATGGGCGTTTTCCATCCTTTTGCAGTTCGCCATTTTGAAAGCAGCAGGGTATTCCAAGACGCCCCCATAATTCGACCGTAGGCAAATATGGTTGGGGACATGAATACGAGGAGTGCATATCCTGCCCATTGGAACATCATGGACTTATCATAACCGGCATCTGTATTCGCTGCCGTCCACCCGTAATACAAGATGGACGCTAGAATCATCACCATTGCTGCTGCAGTGCCAAAATAACCGATTACCTGTGTCGATATTTTTTGATGCAACAAGCGCTTATTCATCGCTCTAATTTGAGCATACATGGTGACGACAGGTGAAACAAAAATGGGCACGGAGACAAACAGAATCGTGACGAAAACGATGGGCTTGTAAAATGTCCCTGGGCCGATTAACAGCTCGGCGACGATCAGCATGATACCTCCCATCGCCATCAGATAGGATAGCACCCCGAGTGGAACACCTTGCAAAGTCAAGAGTTCCTTTGTTTGCGTTTGTGTACGGGTCAAGCGATGAACCTCATAGAGGTCATCATCCACCTCGAAGGCAACCTGCAGGTTGCCCAAACTAACCGGCAGAATCCAGCGCCACAGAATCACAGTCCCCACAGAGGCAGCGATAATCGGCACCACAAGCCCAACATCGAATGATTCAGTATCGATTAACTCTACTTCGGCTGCACTAAGAGGCAACAAACAGATTAGCAATGCGAACCCGCTTAGCAGCATCCGAGAGGTTCGCATCGTGTCGCGACTTTTGGTCTGGTTCTAAGCGCTTGCGACTCCACGCTGCGGGAACCGCAGCGTGACGTGCGCACGTGAGGGGTCAGCGCGAACGCTGCAAAAACCGTTCAATCCGGTCAAATGCTTCGTTCAAGACATCCAACTCAGCGAGGTAAACAAGTCGGAAGTGTCCATTCCCCATTTCTTTGGAAAATCCACTGCCATGAACGAGGAGGACATGTTCATCATGCAATAAGTCAAGCACGAATTTTTTGTCGTCATTTGCCCACTTAGAATCTGTCAATCGAACGAACATGTAGAATGCACCACCTGGGGCTTGAACATCGAGTCCATCGATCTCAGAAATCCGTTTCAAACAAAGGTCGCGCTTTGCCAGAACTTTTTGTGTATAATCTCCCATCCAACTCCTCGATTGTGTAAGTCCTGCCAAGTAGCCCATTTGTGCTGGTGTGGAAGCACAAAGTCGTGATCTGAGCAAACGCTCGATTCCATCTCGGACAGCTCCTAATCTGCTGGTTGGATCATGTAATGCCATGTATCCAATTCTCCAACCCGGTGCATAGTAGACCTTTGAAACACCATTGAGTGTGAATACCGGAACAGTTTGGCTGCGTGATGCGACACTGGTTTGGCTGCCCGTGAAGTCGAGCTCGTCATAAATTTCGTCGGCAATGATCATGCAATTTGGCCACTTTTCAGCAATGGAAATCAGACGATCAATCTCATTCGAATCGGCAACATTTCCAGTTGGATTATTTGGATTGATGAGTACCAAAAGTCGAACGTTTTCATCCATCTTCGCTTCAACGTCGTCAAAGTCGACACGCCATCCGTCATCAGCATCAAGCCTGTACTCGATGGTTTCAGCTCCAAACAACTGCGGATAGGCCATGTATGGGGGGTAGTGCGGACCGGGGGCGAGGACTTTCGTACCCTCTTCGAGAGTTGCTGTGAAAATAATCTGCAATGCTTCTGTAACACCATGACAAACGTAGACATCATCAGGGGTGCAATTCCAACCCTTCGCAAATTCGTCGTCCGCAATAGCCGCTCGCAATTCGGCAAGACCATACGAGGGCGAATATCCGGTTTCACCTCTCGACAAACTTTCTTGAAAACCATGAATCATATGCTCAGGTGTTGGCAGTCCAGGGTAGGCGATTGGATCGCCGATATTCAGTTTGATAATTTCGTGACCTTCTGCTTCCAATGCAGTTGCTGGAACAACCACGTCTCGGATGGCATATTCAATTCGAGCGGCGCGTTCTGATACAGGGATATCGCTCATTGAAGTCCTCCCATTCGACGGACTTCAGCAAAGTGCTCAGGAGATACAGGTTGTACGCTAAGCCGAGACCCCTTTGCCAGTAAGGGCATCCCATCTAAGGCTGGGTTCGCCTTCATGTCCGGTAATGTTACAATCGATTCCATCGCCTCGACGGGCTCGATATCAACCATCATCCACCGGGGATTTTCAGGCGTCGCTTTTGCATCATAATAGTTTGAATCCGGGTCTTGTGCGGTAAAATCGGGATAGCCCTCTCGACAAACTTTGGCAACCCCTGCAACGTGAGGTGGTTTTGTGTTTGAGTGATAGAAAAGCACGAAATCGCCGACTTTCATATCGTCTCTCATCGTGTTGCGGGCCTGATAGTTTCGAACCCCGTCCCAATGGGTCCATTCGTCTTCAACAAGTTGCTCCCAGGGGTAGACGTGGGGCTCGGATTTCATCAGCCAGTGTGCGACCATCGAGCCCTAAGGGGCTCGGCCCGGTTTGAAAGGCTTCACCATGCGTCATCAGCACTACTGAGCAGGACTGCATCGTACGACTCAGCAGCATCGAGTTGTGCTGCAACTGCTTGCGCGCCTCCAGCCAGCCCGGCCTTTCTACGCATTGCATCGCTTCCTCCTGCAAGTCCCCACCCCTCTTTGACAAACAGAGCATAGATTGCCGGTAGCAGAAGTAGGGCACTCAGTGCAGCAAACACAAGCAAGATGATGATGACAGTAACGAAGGGTTTCAGAGCAGGAATCGGAATTAGATAGGCAGTCATCAGACCGGCAGAGGTCACTACGAACGCTTCAAACAGAGACATTCCTGTACTGGCACAGGAATCCTGTATCGCTTCTAAACTCCCCCCTAATTCCCGAACACGATTGGCAATATGGATCGAGAAATCGACACCGACTCCAACCAATATTGAACCAATCATCACAGTGACTAGTGAAAGTGTTACTGAAAATGAGTCCATGACATACCATTGCATTGCGACTGTAAATACCACTGGCAGGGTGGTCAGTACAGCATATCGAGCATCCCTGAATACGAATCCCAATGTAATCACGGTAAACAGCAAAGCGAAGCCGAGTGATTGCCACTGGCTATCGACGATGAGGTTGTTGACATCAATGGTTACAGCAGCTACTCCAATCAGTGCGCTGGGAGCAAATCCGAAACCGTCCCTATCCTCTGCATAGCCATCGATTGCCGCTGCAGCCGCTTCTGTCTGCTTGACTGGCATGAATGGCATATCGATGTAAATCAATGAACGCTGGAAATCCTTTGAGACAAAGAAATGCCTCAATTCAGGCGTCAACCCATCATAAAATACAGAGATGAGGAAACTCTGGACTTCAGTGCCGGCTGTCTGGTCTCGATCCAGTTCCATCAGGACAGTCCAAAATGTCGCACTACCATTGTATTCTTGCGTGAATAGAATGTTGCAAACCTCTCTAGGGACATCGGGCATCGGTGCACAGAATTGACCGATGGTATCAGAGCCTGAGAAATTCAGTGAGGCACCCACCGACTTAATCAAGAAA
Source organism: uncultured euryarchaeote (assembly GCA_937901365.1). Taxonomy (GTDB): domain Archaea; phylum Thermoplasmatota; class Poseidoniia; order Poseidoniales; family Thalassarchaeaceae; genus MGIIb-P. The sequence continues at coordinate 6,106 of CALCEF010000107.1, forward strand.
GCAATAGAAACAGCAGTAGTTTGTTCTACAGTATCAGCCATTTCAGTCAAGTTTTCTATTTTCTTCATATTTTCAAACGGATCTTTTTGCCCTTCATTATTCCCAGGCGTCAGGAATTCAGGTTCTGCTTCGATATCTGCTTTGACAAGAATCATTCCTACTTGCCCACCCTCAAATTCTTCAGAATAGGTAATCATTTTCTCAACAGCGGGCTCATCTTGAGGGGCCATTTCAAGCAAATTAACGTCTTCAACGATGTTTTCGCGGCTGACAACACCGCTAAACAACATCAGAATGACGAATATGGAAAGCGCGACTTTATTCCAACGAATCGGTGCTCGAACGGCTGCGACGAAAATTTGTGGTGGCGGGTGGGATGGTTTTTGCAGGTCTAGTAGCATCGTCAGGTTAGGAACCATGACCATTGTAAACAGATAGACGAGAATAATTCCCCCTGCAAGTGAAACACCAACCGTTTTGATTGGAGCCATTGGGGTTAAAATCAGCGAAACGAAACCGATGACAGTTGTACAGGCTGAAAGGAAGACAGCACGCCCTGTTGATTGTAGAGCGAGAGCCATTTTTTCCCTAGGTGTGCCTTTAGATTCGGCATACCGATTGGTAATGTGTAAACCGTACGAAACGCCAAGCGCTAGGATAATCGGTCCGACGATAATTACAGTCATCGTTACTTCGTAATTGGTCCAACCAATCATTCCAAGTGTAGCAAAAACAGAGCAGAGTGTAGGCAATCCAGCGATGATTACGACCTTGATTCCTTGGAACCAGCGAATCCGACCAGTCTGCAAAACATCGCAGTGGAACAAGAACAGAACACTTGCCACGGCGATACAGCCAAGCGGGAAAATTTTCCAAAAGAGAATGAACGTATACTCAGTAACTGCGTTGGTGATGGGTGTCGGGCCGGTCAATGTCATCACCAACCCCTTGTATGAATCGGGGTCGCATTTGTTCTCAGAATCCGTATTTTCATTCCAACAGTTATCTGCCGCTAATTCGTCGATTTGATCTTGGGTATCTTCAATCAATTTCGCCGTATCGACGTCATTATCTGCGACTCCGACGATGATTACCGCGCGATTCCAACCATACCCACTCTCCTCGGAGACCAACGTCCCATTCTCGGTTTTCCCTACATCTCTGACCAACTTATTACGAGCATTTTCGGGCAATTCTCCAATGATTTGGTTAATTCTAGTCTGGTCATCTGGAATACTGTATCCACCGACGATATCTGCATATTGCTGAATCTGTGCACTCGCATTTTCAGCCAACCATGTGCAGGCACCTTCCAATGGACAGGCTTCCCCGGCATTTCGAACAAATGAATCAGCGACTCTGGGCGCACTAGAATTGATTTCCTTGATGACGGATGAAATGCTCAAAATATAGATGATATTGTCTTCCTCACCATCATCAGAAACTTGGTAATTCAGTAATCTTTCAAGATCGTCCATTTGTTTTAGGATGTCCTGGTTTGTAATGTTGTACTTTTCCGACTCAACATAAATGATCATCACATTGGTTGTCCAATCTTTCTCGACTTCTGCAATATCTGCAGCGACCTGACTCCCTTCGGGTAGAAATGCTGCCAAATCTCCATTCACGTTCATGGATTGGTGATCTTCCCGCCACTGATCCGTGATCCCCGAATGATATGCGAAGAAACCGGTGGCGATTAAACACAGAACGATTGTGAATGCCGGAAATCGAGTCAAGGCTCCAAAGAATGACATCTCTTGCAATTCTCTACGAATCATCTTGGGTGCGGAAAGCAGTGCATCAACAGCTCTCTTGGATTCAAATTCGGTGATTCGACGTCGAACATCAGTCCTGAAGTCCTGAACTTTAGCACGGGCCAGTTCGCCCTTGCTAGCCTCATCCTTCTCGACCACAGGCGCCCCTCTGGGGCGCGCTTCCCTGCCTCCAACCTTTAATCCCTGATGCCCCATTGGGCACGGGAGGCTTGAAAACAGGAAGCCACGACCGCGCGGACGGACCTGTTCACGTTACCGCAGTAGGGCCTCAGGTGGGAACACCAAATGGCAAAGCCAACCATAACCGATAAACGCTGGTCAATCGACCTTGAGAAACGTATCCAAGAAGCGCACTACGCGGACGCTACCGCATACGATGCGCGCTACGGATTCAAACCGGACAGTGGGCGCGAGATTTTCGTGATCGACACACCTCCACCATACCCGAGTGGAACTTGGCACATTGGGGCGGTTGCCCAATACAGTATGATCGATGTCATCGCTCGGAGCCAACGCCTGCTCGGCAAGGAGGTATACTTTCCATGGGGCGTTGATCGCAATGGAATCAACATTGAATTCACCGTAGAGAAGAATACTGGTCGAAAAATGAAGACATATGATCGTGCTGAGTTCCTCAAACTGTGTGAAGAAACGATTGAAGAGTATACTCAGGCGATGCGGAATACCGCTTCGAGGGTGGGACTTTCTTGTGATTTTTCCAGAGAATACCTCACGGATGCACCCGATTATAGGGCTGTCACACAAGCGATTTTTGTCGATCTTTTCAAGCGCGGAGAAATCATTGAAGATCTACGTCCGAACATCTACGATCCAGTTGAGGGCACAACAATCGCTGATGCTGAGGTCGAGCGATTACAAAGAAAAACACAACTCGTCGACGTCAGATGGTCCACAGATAGTGGAGATCAATTGATTATCTCAACAACTCGTCCCGAACTGATTTGTGCCTGCGGGGTTGTCGTCGTACATCCTGATGATGAGAGATATGCACACCTTGTGGGTCAGAAAGCGCTTCTTCCGGTAGAAGTTAGTGGCCGCTCAACAGAGGTCGAAATTCGAACGCATCATTCCGTCAAATCGGAATTCGGTTCTGGTGTTTTGATGGTCTGTTCATTCGGTGATCAGAACGACGTGGCAGTGTTCCGAGAGATGGGTTTGACCCCCTTCCAAGCCATCGATTTAGATGGATGTATGACCTCCATTGCAGGCCCCTTGGCTGGCATGAAGGTCAAGGATGCTCGTGAAGCGGTCATCGCTCAACTTGAATCGAGTGATTGCATTGAAAATATTGAGGTTCGGGACCAAGAGGTGCCGGTATCAGAGCGGGGTAAAAACCCCGTCGAAATCATCCTTCTGAAGGAGTGGTATGTACGGCAAACTCACATCCAAGAACGGATGCGGGAACATGCTGACGAAATCAATTTCATCCCATCGCGTAACAAGCAATTTTTGCTAGATTGG
>CALCEF010000108.1 GCA_937901365.1 uncultured euryarchaeote
AGTTCGTCGTCTATCAGCTTGGGAACGGCTCGAAGAAATTGAAGAAGCGGCAGAATCAGAAGCGGGCACAGTCGTCTTGGAAGAAGATGTTGCAGCGGGTAAGAAACATGCTGCTCTACTCGAGACCGGAAGGCCTCCTTGGTTGCCTTGGGCACTCGGGATATCGACTATTGTTTGTCTAACACCTCTAATCATCCTAGACCGCCCGATGGGTGTCGATTGGTTGGGTTTTGCTACCCTTTCCCACCGCTTGGCGGAAACTGGTTCACTGATGCTGCCTGAACCCAATGTTGGGAGATGGACATACCCCCCAGGATTCCCTGCCTTGGCTGCATTTCTGGAGCAGGCTACTGGATTGTCACCCAGTGATTGTGTCCACCTGTTGGGACAACTCACACTACTTGCAATCATCTGGGGGGTGGCAGGAGCTGCGGATCGTTGGGGTGCAGCTGGAACGACATTGTTGGCACTCTGCCTAGCGCCTGCTTTATTCGCCAAGGCTTTCGATAGCGGTTACCCAACTGTCGCTAGTCAATTGGGCCTCGTATTGGGATTGTTGGTTTTGGTCAAACCGCCTCGAGAACGAAGTAAACGAATGGATGTACTATTCGCATTTGGTGTAGCGTTTGTTGGTGTAATCCACCCCACCGGATCTCTCTATCTTGGAACATTGTTACTGGCATGGTTGGGTGCACATCGTTGGTCTGCTCAGAGAGAGAGTTCGCATTCCGGGCGTCTGGCAATCATTTCTACGCTGGTGGTTGGTGGGGCCGTGGTTACAGTGATGGGAATCTTTGCGCCTAGAATGCTCGACACACCTGTTTGGGCAGAATATGGTTGGCAGGGTGGGCTGCCTTTGTTGGTCTTCAACGGACCCTTGTTACTGGGGCTTGCCGGATGGGGCCTTTGGCGATTTAGAGCCTCATTTGAGGTCTGGTTGCTAGGACTTTGGGTGGCCATGCAATGGATGCTCACATGGGTTCATCTGCTCGATGGCCTGGTTGGAATTTCCGTACTGACACTCATTTCATACATGCTGTATTCAATGGCACTGCATGGATTCCACATTCCCTTGGGTGTGTTGGCTGGAATCATTTTGGCAAAGGTTCCTAGACTCACACCGAGAATGCGTGAAAGACGGCTGGACGAAGCAGACGAGGAAATTGCCGACGGGGGTGAGATGAGTCTTGTCGAATTGGAGGTTCCTGAAGCAGCAGAAAAACGCCCGGTTCAAGCAATGATGAGTTTAGCGCTCATCTTCATTTTGTTATCTCACATTGTGATGATTGAAATTGCGGCGCATCCCGAAGTGGAAGCACAAACCGACGGGGATCGTCTCTTACGAACTGCCATCGAAAGACTTCCGAGTGATGCAGTGCTCTATTCAGAAACCGCACACTGGGGAATCCTGTACGATGTGGATGCCGATTTAGGATTGACTAGTTTCCCGAGTCTCGGCTTATTGACGGTAGAAGAGCGGGTGCAATGGGATGCTGAAAGAGCCATTCTCGCCGACGATGTAAATGGTATTCTCGAACTTGGTATCACACATGCTGTGACTTCACCTAGGGGACAAATGGGACACAAACTTGCAGAGAGTGAACACTGGGCCATATTGGTTGATGAGAAGGGGAGTCGGCTTTGGCAATTTGAGGCGACACCCACTGAAGCTTCAATCAAAACAAGCGTCACAACATTTCCCTCGCCGGAGGATTGTTTGGAATTCTGTGAATGGCGTGCCGATTCATGGGCTCATGCGGATCCTTCTCATCTCGGTATTCGGCCAGACCACACAACTTTCCTCACCGGTGGTGGATTGAATTTCGAATCGATTGAATTGCCACGTCAGCATAGGGACACCGATTTGAAAATCAGTTTACAAGTCACTGCACCAGGAGTAATCGATGCCGAATTCATGGTTTGTGATGTCGGGATGGTCAACTGTAGTGTGAGGGCTGGTATCGTCGAACGAGGTGTGAGCACATTGACGGTTTTGCACCATAGTGATTTCATGGGTGAAATTGAAGTCCACCTCTCCGTAACGGTAGAAGAAGACCAGTGGTTAAACCCCGCTGGCATCTCGGGTAGAAGTGATCGAATCATAGACACAAATGGGCTTTGGGTACATTGGATTGAGGTGAGAGATTTATGAGCCGAGGGTTGACGATTTTGCTGCCAACCTACAACGAAGTAGATGCATTGCCAAAGGTCGTTAATGATCTACCCATTGATGCGCTTCGAGCCGCTGGATGGGAGCCACGAATCGTCGTGGCGGATGGCCGTAGCACAGATGGAACGCAACAAACTGCAGCCGGTTTGAATCTAGAATTGATTGTTCAAGGTCCAGCCGCTGGTAAAGGATTCGGAATGCGAGAAGGATTTGCGCGCTTCCTCGCCCATCATGATGATGTATTGGTGATGTTAGATGCCGATGGTACTTATGCACCAAATGAGATGCTTAGATTGCTTCAACATCTTGAGAAAGGATCGTATGACGTTGTCATCGGTAGCCGACTGAGAGGGGATATTCAACCGGGTGCAATGTCGCGGCTGAATTGGATTGGAAATCATATTCTCACATGGTTTGCTGTGGCCTTGTATCAGGTATTCATCAGTGACGTTTGCACAGGATATTGGGCGTTCAGAAGAAGTGCGATTCAGAAAATGTCTCTCAACTCGACGGAATTTGAGATTGAGGCTGAGATGTACACTGCATGTGCCACTGAAGGGTTGCGGATGAGTGAGGTACCCATCTCTTACGCGCCCCGAATTGGAGAATCCAAGCTTGGATCTGTGAGTGATGGTGTGCGAATCCTACGCAAATTGCTGGTACGTAGGATGTTTCCGCGGCCTGTGAATAGGGTCTAATTTTGTGAGGGTGCGAATAACTTTACAGACCATAGCAAGATGGGTAATGCATGGTTGAACTAGCAATCGATACGGTTGTTGTCATTGCAATTTCTTGCACGATAATTCTGTATTTACTTTGGAAAATCATCCAACTGAAAATAGCCCAGAGGGCAGCAATAACCGATGCACGGAAGGATACAGGTAATCGACAAAGAAGCATCATCAAGGGCCAGATCAGTGAGGTGCTGGCACCGTGGTCGATCGAATCCGTGAATAGTGTCAAGGAATTGAATTTCCTTGGAAGCCCAATCGATTTTGTCGGCTTCAAAGGCCTAGACGGAGAAGGGGACATCGACATCAAATTCATCGAAATCAAGTCTGGTAAATCCAGACTCAACAAGAATCAGCGTCGAATCAGAGATGCGGTTGCAGCAAAGCGAATCGAATGGGTCGAAGTTCGTGTCAGGGACACAGAAATTGAAATCGAAGAACGTCCACTACAATCGTGATTGATTTCAATGTAAACGAAACTTCACTAGGCACCCATCGTTTATAGAGGGCAAGGGAATGGCAGTGTGCGAGGGATTCTATGGTGCGCATTCTGGCAACGGCCG
>CALCEF010000109.1 GCA_937901365.1 uncultured euryarchaeote
TTACCCAACATTCAGCCTGTGACACTGTTGCTTCTGATGATTGGCCTTCATCTCGGAGCTCGCAGAGCGGCTGCAGTCGCCATGCTCACAGCCCTCATTTCCAACATGGCTCTTGGACATGGTCCTTGGACATTCTATCAAGCCCTTGCATGGGCCGCAGTGGGTACCAGTGCGGCACTTCTTCGCCCGCTTCTGGTCAATTGGGACGGGACCAAGGTTCGTATTGCTCCGATGGCCATATTGGCCTTCGCTTGGGGATTCTTGTTCGACTGGACGGTATCTTTGTCTGCGCTTGCGTTGTATCAATCGTTCGAGGCTTTCTTGACATTCATTATTGCCGGTCTTATTTTCGATGCACTCCATGCATTCGGGAATGTGTTGTTCACCATTTGGTTGGCACCGAGTTTACACCACTTATTGTGGCTACATCGACGGCACGAAGCAGGACGATGGCTTCCAAATTTGTCAGATGAGACATTGAAGAGGGAAGCGTTGATTGCTGAGACTGAGGCAGCGGCAAAACACCTTGAGAATCCCTTGGCAGGAATTGCACGACTCGATGGAGATGATTAGATGGCAACACATGACGACTCTTTGACGATGGTATTGGTGACTCGCAAGGATCTGAAATTGTCCAAAGGAAAGCTCGCGGCACAGTGCAGTCATGCGGCGGTAGAGTGCGCATTGAAGGCGAATCGTGAATCGCCAAAGACACTTGCTTCCTGGAAGGAAAATGGGGCTCGGAAGATCGTTGTTGAAGCACCTAACCTTGACGCTCTCAAACGCTTGTTTGGGGATGCCCAAGCAGAGGGAATTGTTTGCTACATGGTACGTGATGCAGGTCATACCGAGATTCCCGCAGGAACGGTTACCGTCGTCGGTCTCGGCCCTGGTTCACGAGATTCAATCGATTCACTAACCGGCTCATTTAGTCTAGTTTAGAGAAATCGGCGCCCGTAGGGCGCCAACTCGCCCAAGCGTCGGTTTGATGATGGGTTCAGCCTACGACAGTTTGTGTCAGACGACATTTGGGATGCCGAAATTCTCGAGGCCGAGGTCTACGAGGAATGGATTGAGGAACCACTTGAATCCATTGAGCGCCGGGAGAAGAGACAACTCGACATCGCGCTCGCCAGTACCGGTGCAATCGTCATCGCCTTCACGGTTTTTGCAGCCATGTGGGGTTCGGTAGGAGAGCACATGATGGCGACGGCAGGAACCGGCTCCGGCTCAACTGTTGAGATTTCTTGGGGCGACAGTATCTTCATGCCTCGTGACCCCGAATGCATCGATCCAAGCAACGGTCAGGATTTGGCTGAATACGGGATTGGATATGAGCCCAGTCTAGCGATTGATGGGTATGGTAACATGTTCATCACAGCCCACAAAGATTTGCGCTGGTCATCACCGGATGGTGGTGTTGCCAACCCGATTTCTGGTGAGCCCCATATCTATCCAGACGGGGCTTGTTGGGATGGATACATGACGAGTTGGGATTACCTCGCCTCTTGGTTCTGGATCTCCAATGACAATGGCTCAACATGGGGCCCTGGTGCCGGATTTGAACCCACTCCAGGGACATTCATCGAAGGTGGATTTACTGGTGGTGGTTCGGGCTCGGCTTGCCACGGTGATGAGGGAGACATCGCAGTGGATGCGATGGATCGAGTATACTACCTAGACACCTACCTTGAGGACAATTGGATTCACGTATTCAGTGACGGTGGACAGACACTTGAGAGCGATTTGTGTGACCGCCAATACACGATGGCTGCAGACGACAGACCTTGGATTCAAGCTCAGAACAACGGTATCGTACACTATCTTGGAAACAGTGGTGTGAGTATCATTGATTGTGAAAATGGCCCGGGCCGATATTGGTACTATCGCAGCGATGATGGCGGGCAATCTTGGTCGCAGTGTTACTCGATGCCAGGAGGTTGGTCCACGATTGCTCCAGAGAGAAGTGGAGAGTATGTCTTCGTAGCGCAAGAGAATCAAGATAGCAACACAGGCCACGTCCAAGTGCGAATTTCCAGTGACACAGGTCTGAATTGGGACGAACCCATCGATGTAGGACCGCGCAATGGAAACCCACCAGAAGGATATCCACTCGTCGAAACCAACGGCCAGGGAACCG
>CALCEF010000110.1 GCA_937901365.1 uncultured euryarchaeote
CCTACATCGATTGGATAGAACGCTTCAATGGCTTCGAGTTTGTCTTTCAGTTGGAAAACCCGACTCATGAATCTCTTCTGATATCCTAGAATCAATTTGCAGCCCGCCTCTGCCAACCGATTGCAAATCGCCCAAGCGATGGAATCCTCAGAGGCGACTCCAAACACCAGTGCCGTCTTCCCTTCAAGTTGCAACATGGAAACCACTCTCAGCCCTTCGGGCTGTTGGCCTCGACAGCAGACGGGTTTTGAGGGTGCCCCTCAGAACTGACCCTACGGGTCAATTTCACCATACAGTGCGCTGGGCCAGAAAGAATGAATCTGATGCAACAAATCTTCAGCCTGATTCTGGTCGACAGTTTCTAGGAGTGTTGTGGTTAGTGCTTGCGTTCTTTTTGGCACAGTTTTGGGACCTAAAACCGCTCCTGGACGCCTGGGATCATCTAGGTAATCAGTTTCCATCGTCCATGTCGATGAACAATGTGGATATGAATCCAATAATGCAGAGATGCTTTCTTTCCCCATGCTGACTGAAGACGAGAGCCCATGCGTGAAAGGTTCACTGACATTTGCTGGCGCATAGTGGTGGACTGCGCGTTCCCGAATCAAACCTGAACGGTCGCAAATTTCAGCTAATTCAGCATTTGTCTGAGACCCATTTTCTTCTACGTGTAATTGAATGGGGACATCAGCCTGAGAAGCCATATGCATCACGGTGTGTAATTGTTGATTTGCAGCATCCCAAATCTCGTCTGAAACTGGATAATGAGGACGCCCTACTTCGCCCAATGCAACAGCATCGCCTTCAGCGCAGTATTCTAATGCAAGGGCGATGGAATCAAGATGTAACTGAGTGGATTCCTCCATCCCAAGTGTATGAATTTGTTTTTCCCAAACCACCGGGTGAGGGCCTAGGATCACTCGAACGTCAATCCCGACCTCTCTTCGTACCGCTTTGGCCATATCCAAGGTCCCAATGTAGGCCTCTTTGACAGCGCTGAGCGATTCGGGCAACCCCTGATGGAATTCTGGTTTGTGAACCAAGCAAAGATGTGTACCTCCCGCATTTGCAAAATCTTGAGCCGCAGCAATCCCGCGCCCATTGGGGTCCAAATGGAGGTGTGTGTCCCAAATCGGGCCGGTCCAGCGACCCTCGATAATTGCCATATTGATCAACCCAGCAGGTTTTCATCAGATAGTCGCTGTTTCCATCGGCGTGCTGCCATGGAAACCAATTTCCCATGACGGGCTTCTGTTGCGATACCGCGTCCATTACGGAATAGAAGGAACTTGATTTCATGCCGTGTATCGTCAATTCGAAGACAATCCAATTCGGGATCCAATACCGCCTCTGGGTAGAGATCTGGAACCCCCTCTAGAGATATCGTGGATTCAAAATCGAAAGATGCTACAACAGGACCAACTTCGAAGGTCATCCCAGATTCATCTTCGCCAAGACGCAATAGCACCTCTTTGGCTGCAAGATGAGCTAGGTCCTGTTTTCGACAACCGTGAACAATGATTTTGCCTTCTTGGTCGATGAGAAGAGTGGCACGAGGAGCCACCAAAGAAAGTGTCACGTATCGACCACTGCGTTTTCCACCAATCTCATCAACGATCCGTTGTGGATCAAGGGATGTGGCGGGAGTGAATCTAAACAACTGATTCTCAACACGTGCTTCTGTCATTCTTCTTCCACCTCAACGTGTTCTGGTAATGGCATGTTTTCCAATGCGGAATAGATGCTGGGCATCCAAGCCTGCATGACTGGCACGAGGAGCACGGGCGCTCCTTCATCATCAATTTGTCCCCCGCACAGTGTACCCAATGCACCTCGTAGACGAGAGGCGAGACGGGCGTCTCTACGTGAACACAATTCTTCCGAGAGAACAGATTCTGAACGATACCACCATGCGGCGGCTAGAGCGCTCGCTTGTGCCAAACCATACGCCTTTGAGTCATCACGCTCGGAATTTGGTGGGCTTGCATCCTTCATCGCTTGACGAAGAGTCTTTTTCCACACCCTCCCACTGAAAATAGATCGGACGAGATGGCGTAAACGGACCATTTCATCTGCGCAATCTTCGACCCACTCCGTCCATTCTTCATCTTCAGGTTCAACGAAAAATACTGGTCTACTTCCGGAACCGGAACGACTCTCTGCGGCAATCAACAATCGCCGTGGTTCTGGATCAGGAAACCGGCAGGTCTGGATAGATTCAATCGAGGACATGCCGATCATCATCCTGGCCAATGTACCACCGCTGGACGCAATCGAATCTCGGTTGATCCCTGGTGATGCCTTCTCTTGCTCAAATTGTTCGTCCCAAATCTCAGATTCATCATCTGGAAGTAGGAAGGCCAACCCATCCCAATCACCCGCAGAACGCCTTAGTGAATCAGTGAGAACCACATTCGGAACGAAGGGCCACAGTCGTATGGTCCCACCACAAGGGTCGTCCCACTCGATTGGCGACCAACTCAAGGGCGCCGAATCGGTCATCGGTTCAACCTCATTCTTGACTTGCGAGCCACTCTTCGAGCTGCTCTACGTTCCAACCTTGGTCGAAGTAGCCCTGGATGGTCGCCTCGTCCCAGAATGGGAACTTCTCCTTGGCGATATCCATCGGACTCTTTGTCGCTGCAGGCGGCTTTCTAGATGCACCTGGAGGGCCTCTTCGCTCACCTGGACGTGTGGCTGGTGGGCCACGGCTTTGCATTGGTGTTACCGGCTGGGCAGCTGGTAGGAAATCGTCCTCTTCGATGTATTCCAATTCATCATCTT
>CALCEF010000111.1 GCA_937901365.1 uncultured euryarchaeote
CCATGGCGATAGATGATTGCACCATGACCCCATTCCTCTACGTATCGGTTGACTTGTTTTTGGGTTTTCTTTCGCTGAAATGAGAGGCCTGCTCCATAGAAATGCTTAGCATCAATCCAAGCCACTGGGACCCCATTAATTTCGACATGGTCCAACATCAGTAGGTCCGGTGTGCGAACTGGACGACCTTCGGCTTCGACCTGTTCCTTCAGCAACTCAGTTTGAGTACGATAACGCACACCATTTGCTGTAAAGTGATCACACAACACCTTCTCAAACAAATCTGCTGCGTGATGTGTCTCTGCTTGGTTTACATGAGTAACACGATCTTCTGCTTCGGCTTTCCTGAATTCTGCCAAATCCCGTTTACCCAATTTCTTCTCAGGTTCACGAAGGGTTTCTTTGATGCGATTTTTTGACCAATTTCTTGCGGTTAATATTGCACGGAACAAGTTGACAGGAGGGAAATCGTAGCGCTTTGATAGCGAAAGTACACTTTCACCGCCCTCGTATTTTCTGCTCATTTCTCGTGCTCTGCGCTGTAATCTTCCATGACTAAAAACGGCTTTTTCTTGATTTAACGCAGCTCTAAGGCTCAATGCCTGTTCAAGTGAAATAGGTCGATCTCCAATAAGTTCGGCGATTTCGTCGACTCGATTATCATCAAGGAAACCGAATTCACCGGGGCGACAGACAATGTCGTGAACTTCTCTCTCAACACCTTTTGGAACTGGAGACAATTTCCAATTCATCTTTATCTCCCTTGGCGGGGGTTCTATGTTGACTGGGAGACCCATCGCAGAAGGGGTTCGATCAAACCGTTCTTTGGCCCTTAGGACCGCTTCTTCATCGATTTGAGCGGGAGGATTATTCTTCGTCCCGCCACGGCGTTTTTTCCGTTTCCGGGGACCTCTTTGGCCCTCTTTACGATTCGAATTTGAACTCACTGTTTACCTCCAACGATAGAGGGTTCATGAATCAGCGGTAAGCAAACGGTGCCGTCGCTTCGCGAACATGTCGTAACCATAATCTCGCAGCGGTCGAGGAATTATCCACAACAAGGTACCAGCAATTTTCCAATGTAACCTGAGTTTCCAGAGCATGCGACAAACTGCACTTGAGCGGGCATACCATTCATTTTCGCTGATAACATACACCGAGTCGACACCAACCAATGATTCAGGACATGATTCCATTACTACATCGCCTTCAGGTGAATCTTGGGGTATGAGTTCAAACGCACCTTTTGAATCTCGCTTTGAAATCCATTGGGCCCACCGATTACAGGTGGAGCAAAAACCGTCAAACAAAACGATGGGCAACAAATCATCTCCAAGCAATACCTGGCTCTAATGGTAGACTTGTGCGAGCTTTACCTGCAACATCTTCACCTTCTCCAGCGCGGTAAACCTCTACATTTTGGATGCCCAATGCCGCTGCAATGAATGCTTTGTTTTGGGAAATAAATTCAATTTCGTCGTATTCACTTGACACGAGTGCTTTCTCTTGTTCACCCCATGTGTAAATCCTTCCTCTGCGTTTCTTTTGGCCGACCACAATCGCTCGCCAATATTGCATCACATCACCCTTCATTGATTCGTCTTGGAAACATTGTTGAGTTTGAAGGAATTTGTTTCCTCCCTGTTTGAAATCAAAATCTTCCTTGTGCATTTGAATCGCTTGAGAGGCGAGTTTTACCTTCCAATCTTGTGCCGTTTGAATGATGACGGCAGAAAGATCTCCATCGGTATGGCGTTCTGCCAATTCACGTACACTCCGTGCACGATCGATTACCCGGCGCAAATATTCTTCTCGCCCCAAAACGATTCTATCGAGATCGGGGATTTCTACCTCTGCCTCGAGATCAAGTGTAGAGAGTGCAAGCATTGTATCATGGCCCAACATCTTCCACATCTCTTCAGCAAGATGTGGGGTCGCAGGGTATAGCATGGGGATCCATGTTGACAAATATTCGTGACTGGCCTTGGAACTTACACCCCCGCGGCGTTGTGCCCATTGCCAGTCTGTGGTCATTTCAAAATGGCTGATCATCACTCCATCTCTTAGGCCTACATTCGACATGCTGTCGACCCAATTGCATCGAGCTTGTCGTGCGCGGGCTAGAAGCCATTCATCCATCACACCTGATTCTGAATTGTTTTCAATACCTTGCAATAGGGCTGAATGGATGGCTCTAATTTGACGATGATTTGACTCAATGGCTGAATCTGACCAATCCATGCCCGCCTCTGGATTTGCACCAAA
>CALCEF010000112.1 GCA_937901365.1 uncultured euryarchaeote
ATACGATTCATCACCAAATGCTTCTGCTAAGTTGTTGAGAATATCTCGTCGTACATCGAGACCCACCAAATCTGAGAGTTCAAGTGGGCCCATTGGGTGCTTGTATCCAAGCCGCATGGCTGTATCGATATCTGATGCAGAAGCCACACCATCAGCGAGCATGCGTATCGCTTCATTGCCCAAAACCACACCGAGTCTACTGGTCGCGAAGCCAGGCACATCGTTCACAAGAATACACGATTTCCCCATCTCGGCTCCAATTTCTTGTGCAAATTCAATGGTGGAATCCGAGACCTCCTCATGTCGAACCAATTCTAGTAGTTTCATGATTGGAACAGGATTGAAGAAATGCATCCCGATGACCATATCTGGACGCTTGGTCGCTTTCGCGATATCGGAAATTTTCAGCCCGGATGTATTGGTGCCTAGAATCGCGTGTGAGGGTGCCAACTGATCGAGTTGCGCGAAAATTTGCTGCTTCAACTCTAAGATTTCTGGAACGGCCTCAATGACCAAATCAGCATCACTTACCGCTTCGGCTAAATCAGGACAAGCGCTTAGATTTCCAGCCCACTCTGATTTTTGCTCAGCAGTGGTCTTACCCCTCGCGATTCCTTTGTCCCAAAATGCATCAATCCGCTCCATTCCAGCCTCTAATCCATCCGAAAATGCATCGTATAGTCGGGTACTCCAACCGGCTTGTGCACAAACCTGAGCAATGCCTGCACCCATTGTTCCCGCACCAATGACGGCAACAACTCGGCTTCCCATGGTCAACCCTCCTGGCCATATGCCGCTAGGGCGGATTGGAACAATCTTTGTCGAGGGACATCGTGTTCTAGGAACGAATAGAATGGCGCCAGATTCTTGAGCAATTCAATCGAAGCTGCATAAGCACCGTATTTGAATGGACATGCGTCCTTTGTATCAGGGACATCAAAACCCAATTTTTTGAGTCCATTACGGGTATTCTCATCCCAAATGGCGTATGTGTGCTTGGTGAAATGCAAGTATGCTGAGAGCCGGCGCACATCATTCCGTGCCTCCTCCGTTAGACTCTCAATGAGCAATGTATCTGGAAATCGAACAGCGTAAAGGAACAATAGCACCTCACGCTCAGTGTCACTTTTCCAGCCTCTTTTCTCAAAACCCATCCACTCATCGATCATATCGAGTGTTCGACTTGAATATGGTCTGCAAATCCGATAGAGCAACTCTTCGTAACCTTCCGCATCTTGTTCTGCAGAATGGTGGTGGGAATGGAACAACTCAGGGACGCGTTCAAAGAATGGTTTGAGTCGATCTCGCTCGACATTTAGTAGCCCGTAGGCTAGCATTGTCATTGTTTCAGCCCCTACCTAGTCCCCTTTCCACTCGCGGTATTGAATCCACTCTTGGGTCAGGTATTCTTCACGCAATCTCTTCTCGTCTTCATCCGTTGGGAGAACGGAGTCAAGATAGGCTTGCCAATCATCATCATTTCCTTCAAAGGGATCACCTTCTACGGTGAATCGGCTACCATGGTAGTGGCCAACACCACGATTGAATTTGTCGCTGGGGATATACAATTCTGGTTCACCTTCTTTTCTCGGCTTGCTGATTCGAACCATTTCGTCACGAATCTCGTTGAAGTAATGCATTCGGGATTCTTCGTTGAGGTGCTCACGATCAGCATCCACATCTGTTTCTCTCTCATCGTAGCGTCCTTTGACACCGTAGACGTAAGCCCACTGTGCCGATGTACTTTCATCCGTGCCAAACAAGTCCAATCCAGTGCTAACCCACTTGTTGATGTATTTCTGCAAGAATGCCATGGGGATGACTCCCTGCTTGACGATGCGCCGCAGGCCATTGGCACCAGTTCCAAGGTGGAATGATTCCTCCTTTAGCATCGGACCCATACTCGCGGCCAGCGGTTTGAACGACGAGGTAGATAGCATCTTGAGTTGG
>CALCEF010000113.1 GCA_937901365.1 uncultured euryarchaeote
GCACGATCTAAATCAGATGTGTAACCGGAATATTGAGCCATGCTATCAAGTTCATTTGAAAGGTTAATGATATACATTTCATGGGGTGTAGAAAATCTTGTATAATCACTATCAGAACTAACCGAATGATCTAACTGCTTGAAATGATAGTAGATAGAATAGTCAAGATCCCAATCTAGAGTATATGTTTGCTGATTGAAATCCCATTCAAACGATTTAGCGCCGTATTGAATCAGGTCTTTTGGTGTAATTGAAAATTCCAAAACGCCATCCCAACCATCCCCATCACCTTCTCCTGAAGCAATGATATCGATTGTTTCAGAATCTGTATTACTGCTGTCATATGTGAATGAGTATGAATCAATGCCTGAATAAGGATTGATATCCATCAAATCGTCGCTAGAGTAGTCTTCGTCCCACATAGAAATTGATACTTCATGAGAATTGGAATCTTCAGGTAAATCAATCAAAACTTCATGCTCAAACACATACTCTTGACCTGTTGAAATAGACCATGGGTCGCCCACACATCCCTGATTAATTCCATTAACTTCTAAGCAAAAATACAACTCAGTTTGATCATCAAGCCAATCCATCTTTTCTATCGGTTTAACCGATGTGAAAACAAAAAGTAAGCTTGTATCTGCAAAATCGTTTACATCTATCGAATCTGCAACTCCATCGTTGTCATCATCGAGGTCGGCATTATCTCCAATGCCATCATTATCGTGATCTGTTGATTCACTTGAGTCGAGAGGAAATTCATCTGTTGAGTCATCAACTCCATCATTGTCATCATCGGAATCCAGATAATCACATAGGTAATCCCCATCAAAATCATTCGGGGTACTATTGTTATCTAGCGGGTCCGACAATGAATATTGGCAATTCAAAACTTCATCTAAATCAGAAAATCCGTCATTATCATCATCAGTATCATTAGAATTATTGATTCCATCTTCATCACTATCCAGTTCTGTGCTAGAAATTTCAGGTTGAACAGGATTATTATTATCAACAATATTTTCTGGATTTTCACCATCAATAATATCATCTGACTCCAAATCATCGACAAGACCGAGTGAATCAAGTGATGAATATACAAACAAACCTGCTACAAGAAGAGCAACGAATATGGCTCCAAATGCTACAAATTTTCCCCCAGAACTCCTTCTTGTATTCGCCTCGGAAAAATCATAATTTTGAGATGGTGTCAGTGATCCTGGTGCCAAAATAGGGCCTTGATGAAATTGGTAATCTGGCAGGTCTTCTCCTGGCTTAAACGAAGGTCTGGCCCCGAGTTTGAAAACTGATTTAGCGGCCTGTTCTAATTCTCCTTGATCCAGTACCCCATCACCATCGATGTCGAAGTACGGAGCAACTTCACCGAGTTCTTCTGGAGAAACCGCATATTGTTTAGCGACATCTTGTATTGCAACATTGTCTATTGATTCCTGGGGGACTATAGCCGAGGTGGGTGGTGCTGGAATCCACTCTGTACCAGTCCACATGTACAACCCATCTTCACTAAAAATGGGTCCCGACATGTGAATCGCTAGCCATCCTACGAGTATCAACATTATGTTGTAACTCAGAGGGGGGCCCACGCGCTCAAAATGAGTGAGAGGGTAGCGAGGCGGGAAGCCCACTGCGAGCCCATTGATTCAGTCATTTTGAGCGCGAGGGTGTTATGGATGCACCCTTTGATTCACGAAAAACAGTTTTCGCAACAATATACAGGCACGTACGCCCCATCTACCGAATGCTCACCGACTTGGTCGACTTTGCTCCTGCTTCCACAAAATTCGCATTCATTGGGGCCCCAATCAAGTTCGGCCTAATTATCACTGCAAAATGGGCACACATTCCAACAGCGAGCACAAATCGTAGTCCC
>CALCEF010000114.1 GCA_937901365.1 uncultured euryarchaeote
ATTCGATTCAAGCATTCGGTGGATGAAGAGGAGTAACAAAACCTACATTCTGACCACATGTTCATCCCGAACGGTTATACCTGAACCGTCTCCGATGACAGGTTCGTAACCAATGGTTACAGGATGGGATTCAAAATGACAACACAGCGCAAGCCGGCTCGAAGATATGCAACTGAGAGCGAGACAAAGAGAACAAACGCAGTCGAAACTGCTGCGAAATTGACACAACTGACAGACCGTGCCCGACGTACTGGTGCTGCACAGGGCCCCTTGGTTCCTGTTGAAGCATTGATGACAATCGAATCGGATGCTTGGGTCTGGCAGACAGTTGATCGCAAGGTGCTCGAACAACTCAGCCATCGCTTGGTTCTACAGACCGAAGATGGTCGCCGCCGTGAGCTGTTCATGACCAATGGAATTGATTCAGCAATGGATGCCGCAAGTCGCATTGTGGAATTCAACAATGGAGTCGTCTTGATTGAGACACTAGACCCCTGAAAGGGGTCATTTTCCAATATATTTGGATTCGGCGTCTTGAAATATGAAAGGTGGGTCGGCGAATCGCATGGCTGTA
This sequence comes from uncultured euryarchaeote, assembly GCA_937901365.1. Classification (GTDB taxonomy): domain Archaea; phylum Thermoplasmatota; class Poseidoniia; order Poseidoniales; family Thalassarchaeaceae; genus MGIIb-P. The sequence continues at coordinate 575 of CALCEF010000114.1, forward strand.
AAGAAGTCGAAGAAGAAGGGCGGCCCCAACATCCAGCAGGCCGCAGGTCTGATTCGCTATTTCGATGAGGAAAGCGAGGATGCCATCCAGATTTCAAAGGGTGCTCTTTACTTCGCTTGTATTTCGGTCAGCATCGTGATTTACTTGCTCAATCATGGGGTCCTGCAATGGGCATGGGCCCAATTGACTGGCTTCTGATTATTCCTCTTCGGAGAGATCGACAAAGGGGATGTCTTCTTTGGCGATTGCGTCATGAGTCCTCACAGAATCCTTTGGCAATTCAGCAAATTCGAGGACTGTATCTGAAAGGTCGAGATCATCTGCTTCGATTGCAGCCATTTCTTCTAATACATCTCCACCTGAATGTTGGGCAGCCACTTCAGTCCTAGGATCGGCTTCGATAAGGTGAGATTCTGCACGAGATAGGGCACGCTCAACCCCTGCTGCTGAACGATCATGCAACGCATCACTGGCAACATCACACTCTGCTAAAGCAGCGCTGATTTCTTTGAGAGCGAGATCACCTTCCCATCCCTCAGGTGCTAATTCTGATAGTGTAGGCAATTCTTTCTCAAGGGTATGTGCCTTTGAACGAACAGCATCGATCAAATCCACTAAATCTGTGTGCCCTCGTTCGATTAAGGCCTCCCATTCTGCTTTTTCATCACCTGATGGAACGTTGGTTGCCTTTGCGAACCGCCCCGCCCATTTCGCTTCCCAAGGGTTTCTTCCGAGAGAAGCACACAAATCGAAAACCAATCTTGCGCGACGATTGAGTGGACCCACCATATGAATCGAATTCAGAAAACAAGATGAAAATAGCCCGAATCCCCAATACGCGCGACTCTCAATGGTCACCTTCAATTCAACATCTGAAATGACGATTCGCCAAATTTGTTGATCGAAGCCAGGAATTTCAGTCACTCGCGGTGGCTCGTGTACACCGAAGCAACGGAGAAGTGCATCACCGACATCACCTAGGTATAGACTTCCTTCAGCCCCTGGAAAATTTGCATGACGCAATCTCCCATCCGCATCTATTTTCATTTCCGGGTCACCGGAACGAACCTGTGCATGAAGATGGCTTTCCAAAGCATCAAGTTCCCCAGTTTTCGAGATTTCAGCACCTCCAATAGTCCGCTCTTCACCATGCGACAAGAAGAACAACTTCAATACGTTCGACGATTTGTACGGATTGGAGCGGGAATCATGGCGAAGAAGAAGGCCTCCGGTGACGACAAAGCAATAGCGAATTTACAGACGGTGCCAGGTGTTGGCAAATCAACAGCACAAAAGTTGGTCAATTCGGGTATCCGAACGGCCAATCAGTTGGCAAAAGCAAGCACGAAAAAGTTGCTCGCAGCAGGCCTATCATCTGGAATGGCAGGAAAATTGGTTGCAGCGGCAGCCAAGAGTACGGGCAAGAAAGTCGCTGCGAAAGCAAAAGCGGCTCCAAAGAAGGCTGCAGCAAAGGCGAAGACCATCGCAATGTCTGCTAAGACAGCGGCTGTAAAGGGCAAAGCCAAGGCCAAGAAGGCACCAGCGAAGAAGAAGGCGCCGGCTAAGAAGAAGGCTGCTGTAACCAAGAAGGATGACAAAACGGTCGAGGTTCGCAGTAAGACAATCGCCACACCATCGCTAAAGGATCTTCTAAAGCGAATCAAGAAACCAGATTGAGTCAATCCTCAATTTCGGTTCTGACCCGTTGTGCACGGTGATAGATTTCTCGAAGGCTTTGGTCGTTGATTTCGAGATATACCCTTGTCGTTGCAATATTTGAGTGTCCCATCAACCGCTGAATGCTGACCAAATCAACTCCTTTCTCTAGGAGCCCAGTCGCAAAATTATGTCGCAAAGTGTGCGGACTCAATTTCGTTCGTGGAATATCTGATGCATCTGCGAGTACATCCATCAATTTCTGGACGGCACGCGGTGTCAATCTCCTCCCCCGACGATTCAGAATCAGTGCATCTCGATGCTCATCAGAGGGAATATGTCGGGACACGATTTGTTCACGAACCAGACCATATGCTTCGATGGTTTCAACGGTCGCTTCAGTGAATAGAACCAATCGGTCCTTTCCTCCTTTACCATCACGCACAGTCGCTGACAGGTCATCGAGATCAACCGATGATCGATTCAAGGCGCAAAGCTCAGAAACTCGCATTCCAGTATCCAGTAGTAGTGTGATGACCACATTGGCAAATGGATTTTCACTGGTCGCCGCGGCTTCCTTCAATCGATCCATTTCTCGATGTGTGAGTGTCTTGGGCAAACTCCGACCTTTTTGTGGGCGGCTCACCCAATCTGGAACTCGATGCCCAACCCAGTTCAAGAGATGGCTAATCGACGCCAATCTTGCATTGATTGTTGCAGATGCAAGGTGCGATATTGATTGAACCCAAATGTCCAGACGGCCATTGTTTGGATCAACCCATCGAGCAAGTTCCTTCACAGGCATTGCTTGCAATGCATCCCATGAGGGGAGGAGTTCACCAGGGAGCACAGTCAAGAGGAATTGTTTGGTTGCAGTGCGATAGGAACGAAGCGTGTGTTCACTTTTCTTTTCGCTCGCCAATTGCATTTCGTAGCAACCATGCCATGGCATTTCAGCCAATCGAGAAATTCGACTAGGCAATCCATATGGCACACCTAATTCTTCTTCTGAAAAGGGTGTAGCGAAACGCCCTCCGATTGTTGATTCTACCCACTTGTTCTCTGTTGATTTTCCTTGATTTCCATCCTGCATGCTGCTACCATCCTAGGGCCAGAGGCCCCTGCAATCCCATCCCCGAAGGGATACCGCAGTCAGGGGGTGAGGGTATCAATGCTGCGCAGGGTGATTCGGATTATCCGCCCTGATGAGGTGCGATTCGAAAATGCCGACCTTTCAGCGGCGCCGATATCTCCAGTGGTGTTCAGGCACCTGAGCAGCCCAAGCTGCTTCGTTTTCAGACAAAGGTTCTACATTCCATGGCTGTGGTTTTTCAGGAGCCGTAAATCGTGCATCAATCGTTTGTTGGATTAAAGGTCGAATCCGTTGATGAAGTATGTCGATTTCTCCGTAGAAGATGAGTTCATCAGCTTCTCGGAGAACAAGATCACCAGATGGATTCCAAATATGAGCACCAGCCCGGCCGATGGCTGCGATCGTTCCATCATCGTCAAGCGTCATCAAATCACCAAGTCGCCGCCCCACAAGTTCAGGATAACGACGAACCTTCAATGAAAGAGTACCATGTCCTTCTTTGTTTGAAAGTAATTGATTCAAATCGATAGGAGTAAAGGCGTGAGTTTCCACAACATGTCCCATAATGTGTCCTGCCACATTGATTCCCGTCGCCTTCTCGATTCCTTCAAGACCAGGACTTGAGTTGACTTCGAGAAGCAGTGGCCCCCTTTTCGATTCAAGCAAG
>CALCEF010000115.1 GCA_937901365.1 uncultured euryarchaeote
CTGGGAGGATTGCGTCAATCGCCTGGAATTCCATCATCATGGTTACCACTACGCCTGGCACAACAGTTTGTGCATCGTAACCACCTGCGTGATATCTAATGTCCATGGTTGCATGACCTAGGCGGAGGCCCGTTTCTGCATCCTGCATTTCGATGAAGACCTGCCCGCCATCGAAGGTTGGAACCGCTTGGAGGTGGAGGGTTGCCAATCCGGCGATGTGGAGGTCTGACTCACTCATTGCTGGGCACTCTACTGTGACGACTTGGCCGCCACCGACAACAGGGGCGCCGCCACCGAGGAAGGCGCCATCATTGCTACATTCACTCATGTCTAACGCAAAGCGCTCAACGTCGAGAGGGGGCCATGTGTCCTCAATGCGCCATTCACCATCGTTGCGCTGAACTTGGGCGTGGAGTGCTGGTGCTGGGCCGATGCCCTTGAGGTAATATTCGAACCACTCAAAGAGATCCTGTGCCCAATCCCATCGAGTCATGTTGTGTATTGCTTCTCCTCCATATCCCGAATCCTGATTGTTGTGCTTGGTCCATTGGTCTGGATAGTTGTGCTCCCATTGGCCAATCATCCCTGCGACTTCGTAACCGTTGTCGATGTATTCCTGATACCAATTCACACCCGGGGGTCCACCAAACACTTGGTGGGGGTCGACGTTCCAATCTTGCAAGCCTTGGACCCAGTAGATGCTACCATTGTATGTGCCGAGGGCTTTGTCGATGTGGCTTCGCTCATCGTAGTAATTGTCCATGTATGGGTCCAATTCACCTAGGCCGTAGCGGGTAGGTCCTGCGAGGAATCCCTCGAGAACGTCTGCGCACATGTTGTCGAGATCGTCATCGTCGTAATCGAGTATACTTCCTCCATAATTGGAGTGCATGACTTGGCTTCTGGCTTCAGCGCTACCATTCTTGTAGAGTAGAGGGCCGAGAGCGGTTGTGCCTGAAATCGGTACGATTGTTTTGAGGTGAGGGCTGCCTTGAGCTGCGGCTTCCCAAGCGGTTGCGCCTTCGTAGGACTTGCCGTATATGGCGACGTTGCCGTTGCTCCACTCTTGTTGGCCAAGCCATTCAACGGCGGTGTGGATGCTCAATCCTTCGCCATCGCCACGGTAATCAAAGCAGCCAGTACTCTCTTCTGTTGCGAATACGGCGACTTGGGCAAATGCGTATCCATGCGGAATGAAATTGTCGTAGATGAATTCGCCACGGCCACCACCAACGACGTTGGTCGGTGAAGATTCGTCGCCTGGTTGACCATAGGAGAAATATGGGCTAACGACCGCAATCACGGGCACTTGTTCGCCTTCTTGGGTGTTAGATGGGAGCCAGTAGGAGAGGTGGACGGTTGCTGAATTGGGGCCACCTTCCCAAACACCTGTCGTGTCTACTTCGATGTTGACTTCTTGGACGTCAAGGGCAAAATGGGGCCCGGGGTTGAGAAGAAAACTGTGGGTGTGGCTGGTGTTCCACTCAAGGGTGTGGCGATCCCAAATGTCGGGATATGTTTCATCTTTCATCTGCGATGCTGATTCTTCGGCTCCGAAACAACCCGACAAAGTGGTGATGAGGAAAAGTGCTGCCATCACACTCGCGTGTATCCGCCGCCCCATAGGGCGGCGTGAGAATACGACACGTTTCAATTTGACGAGGGGTTGTTATCGCCAAAAAATGGTCCTAAATGGCAAAGGGAACGTTCTTGACGGAAAGGGGTGCCCCAAAAACGTCGGCTAGGGTCGTCAGGTGGGTATATGCGAATCGAAGGCTCGCACGTATTGGTCACAGGTGGTACCGGTTCAATCGGTTCCGAAGTTGTGCGCCAACTGATGGACCGCAAGCCCAAACACATCACGATTTTCTCACGTGATGACTCGAAACACTTCTACTTCCAGCAGGAATTGGTCGGCCGTGATGATATCACATTCATCATCGGCGATGTGCGCGACCGAGAATCGCTAGCGCGCGCTTTCCAAACAGATGTGGATATCGTGATTCATGCCGCCGCATTGAAGCATGTTCTCATCTGTGAACAGAATCCGATTGAGGCTGTGAAAACAAACATTCTCGGTACTCAGAATGTCGTCGATCTCGCAAAGGATGCGGGTGTGCAAATGATGCTCATGGTCTCCACAGACAAGGCGGTATCTCCAACCTCGACAATGGGGGCTTCGAAGTATGTCGCTGAGAAGTTGACACTCGATGGGAACTCAACTGGAGATATGCTCTGCTCTTGTGTTCGATTCGGTAACGTCCTCGGCTCACGTGGCTCGGTCATCCCTGCCATGGTCAAGGGCATCAAGGAGCGCGGCGAAGTGTGGATCAGTGACGAAGGGGTCACTCGGTTCGCAATGCCAATTCCCGAAGCTGCTGGCTTGGTTCTAGATGCTGTGGAAATGACAGAAGGTGGCGAAATCTTTGTTCTCAAGATGAAGGGTTTCAGTTTGGGCCAATTGCTCTCTGTGTTCAAAGGCATGAATCTACGAGATGGTGGGTTCGAGGTCGATGTTCGCGGCTTGATTCGTGCGGAAAAGTTGCATGAGGACTTGGTGACCTCTGACGAAATCGCACGCCTGTATGAAACGGATTCGCATTACGTGGTCGCACCGCCGGTGGGTAACTGGTCACCCAGTGATGGAATGACCAAGGTTGACTTGGCAGAATACAACTCATCGCATGCTGAAATGTTTGAGGATGCAGAATTGGTTGAACACATTCGCGAATGCATCGTCATGCTCGGATTGGAGTGATGGTATGATCGGCGTGACCGGTGCTTCCGGTTTCATCGGGGCTCATTTGCTCGCGCAGTTGGGTGATTCAGGGTTTAGTATCGATTTGCGTGCACTGGACACACCTGATGTGCTGGCCAATTTTTTGAGAGAACAGGGGTGTCAAACAATTGTGCATTTGGCGGGGCCTTTGCCCGGTGATTCCAATGCAGATATCATCGCGACTGAGTTAGCGCAGCGGGTTGCTGGCGCGGTAATGTCAATGAATGAATGTCACATTATTTTCTCGAGTAGTATTCGCGTGCATTCGCGTGATGAAGGGGTGTTCGGTGTCAATTCTGATGTGGCACCTTTCGATGCTTATGGGTCTGGTAAAGCGAGTGGTGAAGATGTGTTCTTGGGCTGTGCTGATGATGCACATCCTGTCTCAATCTTGCGAATCTCATCGGTGCAAGGGGTTGGAACCAATGGACGAGCGCAAGGACTCGCGAGTGTGTTCGCTCGCCAGGCGGCAAGTGGTGGCCCGATCACGGTCATGGGCGATGGTAGTTCCATCAAGGATCTCGTTGACATCCGTACGGTACTCGATGTGATTGGTGATTGTATTCTGAATCCGCCATCAAATTCTCAAATCGTTCCAGTCGGGTCGGGGCAATCTACGACAGTAAGCGAATTGGCTGCAATGGTCGGTCAAATTTCAGGCGCTGATGTTGTCCACATCGATGCGGATCCAAATGATCTCTCTGGCTACGTTGATTGTGAAATCACAAACAATGATTTGCAGACCATGGTCGAAACTGTTTGGGAGGCTGTTGAATCTGAAATGGAGGGTGCATGATGGTCAATGCGCGCCCCTTGAGTGATTTTACCCACGCTGATATTGATCACATGTTGGAATCCGCAAGGGGCCTGTTCGGTGAACGGGATTGTTGGGTTATTCGGGTTCCTGCCCGGTTATGCTTAGTGGCGGATCACACTGATTATTGGGAAGTGTTTTCCCCTCAACTA
>CALCEF010000116.1 GCA_937901365.1 uncultured euryarchaeote
TGGGAATGTTGCTTCTAAGCCGCGCACTTGGTGGCGGAATGTCGATTGCACGCGCTGAACTCACAGGTCCATCATTGAGTCGACTTCGCCCGAGGCTGCAAGAAACAGCTCAGGCTCTTTGGGGGATTTACATTGGATTCACTTTGCTTGAATTTCTGCTTTTGTTCTACTGGGCTGATCTCAGTTGGTTCAATGCCATCAATTATTCCTTGACTACTATGCCTTCAGGTGGGTTTGGTACAACAGATTCTGGCATAATGGATTTTGACAGTCCACTTGTTGAGGGCATCATCACCTTCTTCATGGTCGCCACAGGAATTAACTTCACACTCTTTCATTTCATTCTCCTCAAAGAATACACCAAGGTCGTCAATGATCAGGAATTGCGAGTGTATCTGCTTGTATTGGCTGGTGCTTGGACAATATTTGCCCTCAATCTCGTTTACAGTGCCGGTTGGGAATGGGGTGATGCACTACGGCACGGTGCTTTCCAAGCAGCAGCGATCGGAACATCCACGGGTTACGCTAGCGCGGATTTCGCAAGTTGGCCCGTCCTCTCTTTATTCGTGCTACTCTTCTTGATGGTTGTAGGTGCATCTGCAGGTTCAACCAGTGGTGGATTGAAGATTCTTAGGCTTCGTTTGGCATTCGTATTGGCCCGTCGAGAGATCCACCGCATGGTGCAACCACGAGCAATTGTCAGTGTTCGAATGAATGGTGAAGTGGTTGAAGATTCACGTATGTGGGTTGTCATTGGGATGCTTTCCACATGGGCCGCTCTCGCGATGATTAGCCTTGTTGTATTGGCATTCTTTGAACCAACACACAGCCTTGAAACCATTCTATCGGTTATTTTTGCAGCGCTTGGAAATACAGGACCTGCTTTGGGAGCCTTTGGTCCGACTTCAACATGGGCTGGTTTGAACTGGTATTCATTGTTCTACACATCACTACTGATGTGGGCCGGTCGATTGGAACTCCTCACCGTACTGGTACTGTTCCATCCAAGAACATGGCGAAGTGAAAATAAGAATTAGAAAAAGTCCAGTGATTTCTGGGCGGAATCTGGTGCTTGTTCAGTTTCTGACACAATTTCATCTTCGATTTGTTCCAAATCGCCCTGGACCCCTGGAGATGCATTGACGATTTGGATTTCATCATATGTTTCAGCGAGCGCTTTGCTGGTTTTGAGATTGGCTCGTAAGCCATGCAGTGCGAGATGATCGCTAGAAGACAATCCAAAAGCCAACGAGATCTCAAAATTTTCTGCATCTCCGCCGAGTTTGTCAGTAGATATTGCTCTAAGGGCTGGCCACAATTCCTCACGAACTGCCATTTCGCTTGCACCACATGTTTCAGCCAAACGCTCAACGATGGATGACCTACGCCATGATTCATTGCCTCTCCTCAAAAATTCAGGGAATCGTAGCGAAAATCGATCAGGCCTGTTTTCATCGGAAGCCACACTTGCTGCCAACGAACCCAAATTTCCACCCCAATATGATGAGCGGTAAGCCAAATTTGAATACCGGACAAAAATCGATTGCGCAGCGATTGACAGGGTTTTTGATGCTCTAGCCCAGCTTTCGGGCTGCCGTAGAACAGAAGCATTGTTCCAAGCAACCCATGCAAGCAATTCTTCCGGTGTTTTGTCCAATAACATGCTCAAGCGTGAAGCATCTTTGGAATTCCTCGTTCTGTATAATTTCTCCAAACCTGGAAACAAATCGATTTGTTGATCTCGCTGACCCATATCGATTTGGTCGGATACGGCTTGTTCATCGATATGCTCTGGGGACGTAGAACAAATCGCCTGCAAATCCCTGACAATTGCGCGAATATCTCCAGGGTTAGCGGCGACCAACCGATCGATGGCAACAGCATCAGCAGTCACTCCTTCAGCGACCAAAACACGGTTGGCAATGCGCTTCAATGCACTATCGGATACACGATTGAACTCGATAATTTCAGCCAAGCGTGAAAATCGATCTCTCGAAGCCCTCCACTGGCTACCACGGCCCCACAACCTCATGGGGTCGTTGCAGGTTAGGAGTACGGGCTGTTTCGTGTTTTTCAGCAATTGCAGCAACTCGGCTTTACCACCACTATCACCACTAAGTCGATTTTTCACATCTTCAGCGTCCATTCCTGCATTGA
>CALCEF010000117.1 GCA_937901365.1 uncultured euryarchaeote
TGACGATGAGGAAGAACAGGGGGAGTGATGTAATGGAATCCTCCGTAGGTTACGCGATTGTATCCTCCATCGTCATCGTCATGATATGGCAGGCAATTTCACATTTGAATCAAGGAAGAAGAAAGTCCGAATCCCTGCTCGGTGCTTTGAAAATGGAGGATATCGAAGTAGAGGAAACCCTCCCTCCTTCACGCGCATCGCAACACCAATCATTGGTCGCCCCTAGAATCGAATACTCCCCCGAACATACCCCGTTCCCTACCGCCACCGAGCGCAGTAATTTAGACAAAAGATCGGCCATGAAGAAAGAAATTTCAGAATTACAGGAAGCCAACGTAGAACGTTACTCAACTCTCGAGCGCTCCACTGAAAAGATGGCCGAATGCAAAGCAATCATCGAATTGATACAGGGGTTGAGTGAAGAGTATGGTATTGAAGCCAATCAAGAGCTCATCGAAGCCCCACTAGAAGGTGCAACACTTGTGGAATTGGAATTGCGACAAACCGCTTTGCTGGAACTATACGATCGCATGTACCAACTCACCTTTGAGGACACAATTCAAGAGATTCGAAAGCGAGAACTCAGTTTGCAAACCAATCAAGATTCAGCCATCAAAAAGCAGGTCGCTGCAGAAACTCGCGACCTCACCACTCAACTTGAACAGTTGAGGCGAGAGGAAGAATTGTATCGTGAAATCCGATCAGCACAAACAGTTTCATACCTTGAAAATCTTGATTTTTCAGAATTGGATGAAGAGGGTTCAACCCGCCTCAAGGCCCACTACGAATTCTATCATTCACGCCTAAGTGAAAAGGAGCGGCTTGAATTTGAGGCGGAACTGTATCGTCATTTCACCGACATGATTCATGATTGCGAGGACCAAGACGAATTACGAGTCATGGAATTCGAGGATTTACCCGCTAGTCAGTTAACCGAGTTGGACGAACGCCGAAACAAACGGATTCTCGCGTTAGACGCCAAGGACCAGAAAGAGAAAGAAGACGCCCGTGCGGAAGAGCTCCGATTAGCAATCGAGTCAGCCAAAACATCTGCTGAACTAGGTAGAATTCGAATCACGGGAGTCAACAAGACCCAAGAAGAGGAACTGCGAATCCTCCTCGCCCTAACAAAAGAAAATCTCCTTTGCGAGGAACTCAACACAAAGATTCTGAATTGTGAATACGTGCTTGAATTGGATGCCATCGCAATCCAAGGTGTTTCCGAAGAGCAATCTGAACTGTTGACGGAAATCAAAGTTGCGAGGCGAGCAGAATTGGTGGAGATTGCCAGGCAACGAAAATTCACAGAGCAATATACGAGATATCTCGATTCAATTCCGAGAATAGAAGACATCGAAGAACTCCTGGCTGTGGACATTGTCAACACCACAGAATCCCAACAAGAGGAATTGGAAGATCTGCGACTTTCACGCTTAGATCATCTCGAAGAAATTGAACGCCAAAGGGTCGAACGCGCTCAAGCCAAACAGTACCAGGTGCTGCGAACAGAAATCGAGACGGCCAAATCATCAGCGCTTCTTGAAGAGATCGAAATAGAAGGCGTAAATGAAGAACAAGAGGCCCGTTTGATTGAGATTAAGGAAGAAATCAAGGAAATACTCATCGAGGATGAAATGATTTCAAAGCACGTTGAAAAAGCAGAAAAGAAAGCCAAAAAATCACCCACGCCTGACGAGTTTGATTACGAGCCAGAATCCGCATTCAGAACGCGAGTGAAAACATTGGATGCGGGTGACGGAAACCTCCGCTTCAGTTTATTGTGGGACAACATGAATGATTTGGACCTCATTGTCCGAACCCCAGGTGGCGAAATCATCCATCGAGGTAAACGCGAATCTACCTGTGGTGGCACATTGGATCTCGAGATGAATTCTCAACCCGAGATGAAATCCGCACTGGAAAACATCGTTTGGCCAAAAAGCATCAACCCACCACCCGGTACATACAACGTCTTCGTGTGGCATAGAAAGCGACACCAACGACTCCGAAAATCTGATCCAACAATTTTCACCTTGAGGAGCAGGGTTGGCGCAGATTATTTCCAACATTCAGGCAAGTTGAGTTTTGGTGACAAACTCAAATTGGTCGCAATGGTTGAGGTTCCCGATGTAGATACTCTCAACCAACGCATCGAATCCGAATCCGAATTGTATCGAAATCAACGCGCCGATGTAATGTCGGCTCAATCCGTCGAAGAATTCCCCGAGATTGACAATAACGTTTCAAGCGTGCACAGAGTCATGCTCAACCGGTTGATGGAAAAGCGAGAATCCGAACTCGAAGAAGCGAAGAGGAAGAAATACATCGCAGAACAAGAAGCCCAATACAACAAAATCATGGCCGAAATTGAAGCCGCAAGAGATCTTGACGCACTCTCAGCAATCCGTTATTCCCACGTCTCCGACGACGTCATCAAATACATCGAGAAAGCCATTGGGAAGAGGCGTAAATTAATCGAAGCGGGCATCAAGAAACAGGAACAACTCGAGGCCCAAAAGAGATACGAAAAGTATCGAAAACTCATCAATGATTCTGAAGACCTGACCACTCTCGCATCCATTGTTTTTGAGGATGTTGACGAACGCCAAGCAAAGACACTCCAGCAACTCAGAATTGCACGGCGCAAAGTCCTGCAAAATACGATGAATAGTGCAGATGTCGAGCGAGACAAGCAAGCACGTTTGCACACCGCTCTGAATGAAGCATACAAGAAAGGCGGCCTCCAACCCATGGGCGACGACGAATGGAGGACGGGCGACTTCGAAACCCGCCTCCAAGAGGCGGGAGCCAACTCAGGCGATCTTCAGGTTTCATTGATTTGGGACAATAAGAACGACTTCAATTTACTCGTCATCACACCAAGTGGCGAAATCGTGCACCCCCGAAATAGAGAATCAAAAGACGGCGGATTCCTCGATATCGAGATGAATCAAAAAGGGAGCACAAAAGTCCCAGTCGAGAACGCCTTTTGGCCAACAGGCAACACCCCCAAGGGTGCATACTATGTCTACGTCCACTTCTACAAGGAACACGCACTATTCAAGAAAACAAATCTCTCTGAATGTCGCGTTCAAATTTTGAACAAAGGAGAAAGATCCGAGTTTTCAGCTCAAATGTCATCCTCAAATAAATTGCAATTTGTTACATTGGTGGAGGTGCGATAATTTTGCAAAAATTCACAGTGACGGTGACGTTGATAGTCCGACTACTACACCGTAGGTGTAGAGCCATAGACAAGAATACATTTTGGAGTGTTTCACATGCGTAATCAAACCCTCATCGTATTCGCAATGATGTTACTGTCAACACTCTCCCCGTTGGGGTTGGATTCAACAGATTCGATTGAGGTCTCGACTACGAGTTCCACAGCTGCTAGAGCCCCGAGTACCGATGTCAACATCACTCAATTGGAATGGATCGGACCCTCGTATTATTGCAATCCTTGTGTGATAGATGTCCTTGCCCCAGGCCTCCAGCAAGTTCGAGTTACGCTTGAGAATGAGGGCCTACTATACGGAAGCGGCGCCCTGTCATTCCACCTCGATGCAGGAGATGGTCTTGGAATGCAAATCCTAGACACCCAATCGATTGGGTTGGCACCAGGGGCTGTTGCACAATACGTGTTTGAATGGACCGCTATACTAGGGACCAACCAAGAGATTCAGATGTATGCAGGGATGGTTTCAGACATCGACATGTCAAACAACCAACTCAACCAATTTTTTGAAGTCGCCGAAGAAAATGCGGGCGAAGTCTACTCTGACACGTTGCCCGCCGATGGTACACGATTGGCCCAGGGGAACGAAGTGGTTGCCGTAGGTGTTCGTAATGCTGGCAATGTTGAGACAGAAGCGACACCCGTCCTCACTCTCACACCGATTATCGGGGGCGGGGACCCAGTCACATTTGTCGGCGCCCCATTGAATCTTTCAACCGGCAGCATTGCCTTCCCCCCTTCTGTTGAGTTGGCACCCATCATCATCAATGCGACATCACTTGCAGGAGATTACACCCTATCGGGTGACATATACTTCAATTCATCAGGACTCCCATCAGACGTTGTGAGCATCACCTCTCGTACCGTTACCTTCAGCCCATATCGAACCACTTTGATCGCCCCCAGTGACCGACCCGTTGAACCGGGCGACTCCACAACGTTGACATTCATGATTCAAAACATCGGGGAGGCACCCGATCGATACAACATCACAGTCACCGATGTCCTGGGATGGGCAGATCTTTCAGGCATCCCATCGCAAACCGAGATTGTCAACGCCTCTTCTTCAACAGTCGTCGTCGTCCCTGTAAACGTCCCGTTGCTTGCAGACCGTTCCCTCTCCGATTTGATTACCGTAGAGATTGAGAGCGAAGGTGGAGAATACTTCCTCGACGCAAGCGCATCTGTCATGGCAGGCGACCTTCTACTAGGCGAACTATACCACAGCGATTGGTTTGAGGAGATTATCCCTGGAACAGAAGTTACCATTCAGTATACACTCCGAAATGATGGCACATCCCCTGCAATTTTCGACCTCGCTGCTGGCTTTTCCCAAATTGCACCGGGTTGGGAAGTTGAAATTCATCCTGCCACGACACCTTACATGACCGTGGGAGAGGAAATCATCGTCAACGTAATCGTTCAACCCCCCTCTTTGGCATTACCATTTGATCCAACAACCAAACTCGCCGAAGGAAACCAACTAACTCTATGGACATCGGTTACTCCACAGGGCGGCGGTCCAAACGTTCAGCAGACAACCCTTGAAGTTCAACGAACGATCATGGTAGAATTATTTGCAGAGCAAACAGAATTTGAAATCGGTCAAGGCGAATTACAATCTGGCCCAATCGCTCGATTTGTCGATGTAGAAATGGAATTGCGGCATAACACCGTTGGCCTTTCAACAACTGTCGACATCCAACTTTCTGCAAACCCGTCAGATTTCACCTCATCACGACCCTCAAACGGTCCAAATGAAATTCTAAGATGGAACAGTTCAGTCACACCCAATCAAACCAGCATGGATCTGGGTGACTCTGAATCACTTGTCACTGCAATATTGGGGCCATCGGACTTCCTTCCACTTGCAGGCCATCTCACAATCGACGTGGTCGCCAACCTCACATTGTCAGGTGCTCTTAGTGGAATAGAAGCCCCAGAATCGAACATCAGCATCACCCTCATCATTCCCGAGTTGACCCTGGCGGAAGTTGAAACCCCTCCGCCCACGATTGTCATCCCTGAGATTCTTTCAGCAATCCCCCTCAACATATCAAATACTGGCAACCACCAGTCAAATTTCACATTCGATGTTGAGGGCCCGGAAGGATGGATTACGTCGATTTCCCCATCATCGGTATCCAATCTTAATTCGATTGTAGATGCTTGGCCATCGGTGGGCGGGGACAATGTAACCACAACACTCAGCGTCACCGCACCACAAAACACTCGGGCAGACACACCATTCGACGTGATGATCACCGTCATGGGCGAATCCGGAGAAGTCCTCACTCAAACCCCCATCGCCTATCTTGTTGAGGAGGTCATCGGCGGAAGCTTGTCACCAGAATATGCCGTTGCAGTGATTCCTGTGAATGGGAATTCCTCAATCGCACTAGAGGCAAACAATACAGGAAATTCCCTCCAAACATTCTCCATTGCAATCGAAGAATCTCTTGACGACATTAATCTGACAATGATATCAGATCCCATCATTCAAATCGAACCAGGCGAAGCCAGTATTGTCCAAATCGAAGTCACATCAGAGCAATTTGCTCGCGCCGATGAAAATCATAGTGCGGAGGTAG
>CALCEF010000118.1 GCA_937901365.1 uncultured euryarchaeote
TGGCCAAGTTGGCAAAGTCAACCCAGGTGTTAGCATCGATGGGGTGTGAATACTGTGCATCATCGACAAGGGTCCATCCTTGTAGATTGATGTCGGATGTCCCACTGTTGTAGAGTTCAACCCATTCACAAGCAGGATAGTTTCCTGTATCTGTCCCCATTGGATTCGGCATCAACTCATTGATGCAAATATCGCCGCTACAGGCGGTTGATCTGGCACTGGTCCCTTGGACCAATGGGGAGAGGCTCATCACAATCATCAGCGTAGTCAACAGCAGGGCATTTCGGCGCATCGGGCTCACCGCAGGGCATAGCCCTGCGCTCACGTGTGAGGGGGTCTCGCCCTTAGTGCCTCCGCAGATTAGATGAAACCGAAACCGTCGAGTTTCTGAGCAAAAGTGTAGATCATAATCGGTACCAGAATGATGCCCATTCCGTGACTTCGTCTGATGCCAATCCTCGGGGGCATCAAGCCCATTGCGGTCCCGACGATGAGTACACCGATTCCAATCCAACCGGTAGACAACCAGACGAGAATTGTGACGAATCCAATCACGCCCATGACCATGCTTCGAAGTGGAATCAATTCGTGCAGTTTGAGCATGCCTTGTCCGACCTTAATCATCACAGGGACGGCAAACAATCCAGCTCCGATTGTAATCGCCATCAAGCGGATGTAATCAGATGGTGGTTCAAGCCCCGTCCATTGATCGATTGGATACATCATGTTGAGTGCAAGTGCAGCACCCGAACGTGGGCGTAGAACCAGGTAGAGGAAGGTCAGCACCATGACTGTCACGGCTGTGTTTGTGGCTGATAGTACCGCGATGACTTCGAGGTCTTGTGTTCGGGTTTGAGCATCGAGGTCCTCCAGATCTGGACTCGCCTCTTTGACCTCGCGCGCCTTCGCGAGCATCTCATCATCTTCCTGTTCTCTATCGACAACATTGGTGTGGTCATCACCGATGACGGTCACATCTCCACCCACCACAGTGTCCCAGTCATCATCTGTTTGAGCAGAAGCGGCATCTACCTCCTCACCACTCACCGCAGCAGCACTCTGCACAAATTGTGAGTCATCCAAACCGTGCAAACGAGCGGACTCTGCGCGATATTCTGCGATTCGAGCGCGTGCCGCTGGGTCGTTGATTCCGCCAGGCCCATATTCAAAATCAGCAGGGATGTAGTCTGGGTCGGTCAAGCGACCCCAGAAGTTCCTCACGCTCATCACAACGACGGTGGCTTGGGCAGCAGTCATTCCGGGTAGGATGGCCATGACAGCAGCGCAGCAAGAGGATAGGAAACATGGAACAATCAGCGGTTTGGCAGGCGGCAATTCCCAATTCGGTTCCTGTGGTGGCATTTCTGATGTTGTCACGTAGATGTCGATCAGATTGGCAATTCCGAACAATCCTGCAAGTGCTGGCATCAGCAAAGTAGCAGATGGCATGCCGACAGGACTCCGTCCGGGCAATTCGAATACCGCCCACCCATAGAATCCGGCGAGTAGGAAGAAGGCGGTTGCAACCAGCATTCCCGCCGCGCGTGAATTGTCCCCTAGTCTGAAATCGATGGCCTCAAACTTACGATAAATTCTCCACTTTCCAATGGTGAATTTGATCTCGTATGGTTTCGGCAGAGGGAATCTAGCCCACGAAGTGACCATCTGTACCCATCGAGGCCAAGCGAGGCGCGTGGTTTCAGTCAGGATTAGGAAGATGGAAATGGTCAGCAAAAGCCATGGCAAAAAGTCTCGACTGAGTTCATACAAACCGAGGCCAGGATTGGTTCCAAAGAGCAATCTTGCGACGATAAGCAGTGGGATACTGAGCAACAAACCAAGTTGACTCCCGCGCGCGGAATAGGCGACACCCTGAGCCGCATGCCCCGAAATCAGCATCCTGTGGCCGGGTAACAGTGCGAGGGCGGTATCACCATCAGGAGCCCCAATCAATGCACTGGGGATGTAATTCAGGAACGTGTGAACCGTGCCCATCGAGACAATAATGGCTGCTACTGAAGACAATGGGATGCCTGCATTGACAGCCAATGGCGACATTGAAAGTGCAAGCAGAGCCACATTGTTGACGTGGAAACCCGGGATCAATCCGGTCATACAACCGAGGAATACGCCGATGAAGAACGAGCCCATGAGCCACGCCCAATCGAGCATAATTGGATCCATCATTCATCCCTCCGATTAGAGTGTTAGACAGAGTTGTGTACCCGGGTTTTCCGTATGATCGATGGCGACCAATCGCCCTGTCCAGACATGGACGCCCGTGCTGTTACCACCTTCATCGAATCCAATTTCCATGGCGGTTCCATCGTCAAACAGACAAATTCTGTCATCTGTTCCAGATGCCACAAGCCACAGATCTCCACTATCGGTTTGATTCAGTTCTGCATTGACATTAACCAATGTGTTCACCTGCCATGTCCAAGCATCCCAACCAGCAGACCACGAGAAGGTGTCAGGAGGGATATCGACGGTACCGATCGCATACAGAGGGACATCCAACATGATTCGTCCCTCAGCTTCGTTCCACACAACCGTGGCATTGTAGAATTCGACGTAAGTTCCCTTCTCAATCCATTCTGCGTGTGCGCCGGCAATTTGGAAACGCAGAGTGGTGGATCGCTCAAAGTAATCCTTGCCATCTCCGATGTATCCCTTGTCGTAATCAGGCGATACCGAGCCAGTGGTCCAACCCGCAACGTTGACTTCTTGACCAATCCAATCCGATGGGTTGGCTGCAATTGTGGCCAGTGTTGTGAAGTCGCCAATGAGGAGCCCCACCGGGTTGACCGTGTGATCTTCATCACTCATCTGCAGGCAAATTTGGGCACGGTCTTCAGACCAGATTAACCGTCCTGAGAAACCATCCTCAGGCAATGTTCCATTGACGGTGAGATTCAGATTTGGAATCAAGCAGAGAATGCCGACATTTTCCCCACCAGGTGCAATAATCCAATGGGCATCATCCGCCCAGTGGTATGTACCTTCAACATAGACGAGCTTGCCGATGTCATACGACCATGTCTCCGCCGCGACAGCCCAAGACAGGCGCTTGGCTCCTGCCGGGTGTGTGACTTCAACCGTTGAAGACTGAACTACAATCGACCAGCGATAATTTCGCTCATCCCACTGGACCCAGCCGGTGAGGTTGACCTTTGAACCGGCTTCAATCCATTCAGTAACCCGGCCCTGCAAAGAGACGTAGAGTCGGTGGTCACTGTCGAGATATGAGGGGTTGTCAATCAGGGTAAAGCTCTGCCAGGTCACATCGGGTTCGATGGCATCCGAGAGGTAGCCTGAGAGGTTGACAACTTTGGAACGATAGGACTCAGCATCTGCAGAGATGTCGTTCAATGAAGTATCAATCATGATGACCTCCGCGCCCGCTTTCTGTGTCACTGCACCCATTCCTTTGGCGTTGAGCCAGATTTTCCCGTTGTATTGTACAACTTCTCCTTCGACGATGATTGTTGCACCGATGGGTGGCACCTCGCTGGTATCATACCAACGAATTTTGACAACGTGAGGCGCATCTTCAACCTGCAAATCTACACGGTCGGAACCATCGCTATACGGGTCTCTGACCCACGAAATGAGGGTCCCTTCGATTTTCACGGTCTCCGAAAGGTGCTCATGCACCTCTTCAATTTCCACTCGATCCGGTTCACGAACAACCGCATAGAAATTCAGTGTTGATACCAAGAGAACCGACAAAAAGAACGCAGCCCACATCTTCGACATGGACCTGCGAGTCATCCCGATAGGGATGAAGATTGCCAAACGCGCCGGTGGTCTCATTTGCCTGACCTGTCGTGGCCACTACGTGGCCAGAGTCCTACCGTCGCTCACCATCGTCCTTCTCTTGGCGATGAGTTCCATTCCGACCACTCTGGAATCGACATCTATTCGTGCCACTGAGGCATCTTCTCAAGAAGCAAACATCGTCACTTGGAATGTCGGAGATCTCTGGCAATATGACATCGAATTGGACGCCGTTGTTTTGGTTGAAGATAGTCCGGATTTGGCAGGTTCTTCTCTTGATATTATCACGGGTGATGCCACCATGGAGGTGGCCTCGGTGACGACCTACAATATCTCCGGACAATGGGTACCTGCTTATCGCTTGGAGATCGATGCCGATGGGCGAGGCGATGGGAGATTTCCAGAGCCAAACACGGGCATTTTTGCATCAGGAGAATTGATTGTTGATTACCACGAAACAAGATGGGTGCGCGCATCTGATTTGGCCGTCATCCATCGAGTACAATCCATTGATTTGGACTTTGACGCGTTCGGTATTTGGATGACGGGAATTGCGGATTTCGATCACACCCATGAGTACGCTCCACCACTGGAAACACACGACTTTCCAATGAGGGTCAATGAGACTTGGAATACAGCATCTACGCGTACGCAAGTTTGGTCTGGCAGCGGCGGTCCAGTGGCGTTGCCCACAGAACCGGAAATCGCAGAGGAAACCATTCTCTACAACATCACCGAAGTCGGTGAAAGTCCGGCTGCTTATGCGGGTTGTGAGGAATCCTACCACACTTGGTGGAACAATACCAATGGCGACCTGTTGGAAGATCACTGGTGGTGCCCGTCTGTCGGTAACGATGTGTATTGGTGGACTGACGACATTGCGCTCGAAGGTGTCGATGCCAAATTTTGGTTGACGTCGTTCACCCCAGCATCACCATCCGATGTCACGGTTCAAATCGAACCACAAACCGCCGCCCTCAATCAGATGCTCAACATCACAATCACCGGGCCTGACGGTGAAGATGGCACCCTTTGGCATCATGAAAACATGTACAATTTCACTCTCGTCGATGGTGTGGCGACCCTACAGATTCCTGCCAACAACCGCATGGATGACACACCGACCAGTATCGATTGGGGGACGCACGGCATCCTCGCGTGTTTGGACACAGAGGGAATCGCGATGATTTGTGGGGCTGCAACGCTCACCTTGGAGGGCAGTGCTATCGGTGGGTTGCTGCGACAAGATGCACTTTCACGAGCGCCATTGGTGCTGGATGTTGGGCATGAAACCGCTCTACGGTTGGGCCTCTCATTCCGATTTTGAGCGCCGAATTGCGGCGAGAGCAAGGATGCTGATTCCTGCCATCAAGGATGGAGCTGGAAGTCCGTTGCCTGTGACCACGGTTGCGACGACAGTCTCAGCTGAATATTCGTAATCGGTGAGGGTGGCTGAAAGTACCAGGGTTCCATTGTGGAAATGCTGTGTTTTGACCAAGAATCCTTCTTCGTGATACCAATCGATACTGGTGCGAGATTCGCCAACAATTTGTTGTTCCATTCGGATTGTCGGCGTATCGTCACGGTTGTCATCTCCTGTAGAAATGGTGACTTCTTCAGTCGCCGTCCAAGTGACCTGTCGAGCCAGTTCTTCTGAAACGCGATCGGTTTCATTCCATAGTGCTCGATTGATTCGCTCCTCTGCAATGGTCGTGCGCGAGATGGATTCCGAGAAGTCCCATTCATCGCCGACCTGAATTCCACTAGGCCACAATCCACTCCGCTCGATGACCTCCTCTGTAATCAAACGGTTTTCGAGATAATTATCCTCGCCGCCACCACTGAACCATGTTTCGAGATAGATGGTTTCAACACGCTTCTCAAACGCACTCGCGCCCGTAGGCATCCAGACTTCGATGGTGGTGGTGACGTTCAGAGTCATCGTATCATTGTCGTAATTTGTACTTCCTTCCGTGAAGTGAACCGTCATGTTCACCGAGTGTTCGACAAGGCTCACCCGACAATTGGTATCTTGACCTCCAAGGCTGATGCTTTCGCTTTCTTCGATGCTCATTCGCATCGGAACTTCTTCGACCAAATTCAAGCGATCAAAGTCCTCACTTTCGGCTTCCATTTGCGCCTCGTATTCAGCGAACACAGCGGCGGTCCAACCATCGTATTCAAACCAGTCTCCAGTCTTGTAATCCGGTTGTGAAATCACCATGCCCGAAGCGGTTCCAGAGGCGAGCAGACCGACGACCATGACGACCACTAGGAGCCTGCGCATGCCCTCCGACTCACCCTTGAGTCCTTCAATAGAACCCATCATCGGGGGACCGTTTCCTTGAATAATCAGGGCATTCACCCGTAGGGTGATACCATGTCGCCTGACCGCCATCGAGCCATACTTGCGATTGCAGCCATCGGACTCTTCGTGCTACCTGTTTTAGCATCAGCCGCACCCGTTCCAATCGCAGAAAAGGAAGAGGTTCCATGGTGGGAAGATACGCTGATGGACAAGGACAAAGATGGCATTCAGGACAATATCTGGACTGCGATGGAAGTGTTCCCTGAGGAGTTTATTGACGAAGGTGACCGAATCGGTGTCATCGTTGATTTCGACCATCTGCCAACTCCTGAAGATGAGCGTCTCTTGGAAGATGAAGTCGACTTCATTCATCAGCACACATTCCATCTAATCGACAGCATCGCTGGTACAGTACCAATCGATCGAATAGAAGCACTCTCAGTTCTACCTGGAGTCGTCATGGTTGAACTCGATGGAATCATGCAGATTGCCAACGCCGATGTCAAGGACACCCACGGTGTATGGGATGTGTATGAAGCGACTGGATATGATGGTGCAGGCAGTGTCGTATCAATCATTGATACAGGCATTGATGGCGCTCACGTTGGCCTAGATGACTTGGACGACGACAACAGTACGGACGACCCGAAAATCATCGCCTTCTATGACGTTGTCAACAACCCGACATTGACCAACGGTTCCGAAGTATTCCCCTATGATGACCAAGGACACGGCTCGCACTGCGCAGGCACGACCGCAGGCACAGGTGCACCCACATACGAGCACACAGGCATGGCACCCCAAGCGCAACTGGTCGGCGTCAAGGTATTGGATGCCGGTGGCTCAGGTTCATTCGCCGGTGTCATGATGGGCATGGAATGGACGGTTGAGAAGCGCCACGAATTCAACATCCGTGCAGCCAGCATGAGTCTGGGTGGGTTCGGTGTCATCGAATTGACCAGTTCCGAGGATGAGAGTGTCGCACGTATGGCCAACGAAATGGTTCGTTCAGGAATCGCCCTATTCATTGCAGCCGGAAACAACGGTGTCTCCGCTCAAATCGGTACACCCGGCAGTGCGGAGGATGTCATCACCGTCGGCGCACTCGACAAGGGAGATGATCCCGGAATTGCGATTTACTCAAGTCAAGGTCCTACCGAAGAAGGTCGAATCAAGCCCAACATTGCCTATGTTGGTTCCAGTGTCATTTCTGTGGAGTCCAATACGGGCACGGGTTACACCGGCATGTCTGGCACCAGTATGGCAACCCCTGGGGCTGCTGGAGTGGCCGCTTTGATGTATCAGGCGAACCCAGAATTGTCTCCGTTCGACATTCGCAATATCATGCAGGAAACCTCAGAGTACAGACCGTGCCACCACGCCGGTGCCAACGAGCCATGCGCAGAGGATTTGTCCGTCAAACCACGCCAAAACAACGTGTATGGTCACGGCGAAGTCCGCGCTCACCCCGCCGTGATGGAAGCGGCCAACCAAGTCTACGGATTTACCGACACGGTAGCAGTCAATCTCTCAACACAAATCATGGGTGACAACAAGGTCCACGTCGGTCAA
>CALCEF010000119.1 GCA_937901365.1 uncultured euryarchaeote
AGGCAGAACGGAATGATTGCCTTGGCAGGACCCGCCTCCAATCTAGTATTGTGGGGCATCGGTTTGCCCGCATTCATTTTGTTTCAAACAGGGGTATTGGGTACAGTTGTATTCTATTGGATGGTTGCGAACTCAATCCTTGGCGCATTCAATATGTTGCCATTCGGCCCATTAGATGGTAAGAAAATCAAGAATTGGTCAGAACCAGTATTTTGGTCATTCATCGCAATCTTCGCGAGCCTCATCTATCTCACGCTGTTCTCCGCAGGACAGGCACTGCTTGGTGTCTGATTACAAGTACGAATTCAGAATGGGTTGATGGTCTAGGTGTAGGAAGATCATTGTGCCATACCATGTCATCAGATCGATTGAATTGATGAGATTCTGCGTTCCCGTGCCGTAATCGTTCTCCATCCAATACTCCATCTCTTCGATTTTGTCACAAGTTTGGTGGTAACAATCGTAGCCATCGACTAGACCACCAAACCCAACAGTCACCGTATCAATCGCTTGGAAAGAAGCGTGATCGCTTCGTGCTGTGGTCGCCTCATTGATGATGACACCAGGCTCACCCTTGGCCGCCCAATCCGTTTTCAAATCTCCATTCAGTACCGCGAGCTGCTCTTCGACACCCAATGCATCACCAGCCAACCACTCAGCTAGATACACCATCTCAGGTTGGTTGATGGTGTCCTCATCCGTATCGGGTCCGATGTAAACTCGGAACGGCCAATTCTCTTGGCTGGCAGGATATGACCCACCATCAGAAGGCCCTACGCGGTCAGAAGGCGTACCATTGCCTGGCCAATTGACTCCACCCATGTCGATGTTGATGTAATTCGAGATTGTGATGTCATCAGGAATATCTTCGACCCAAGCGATGCTACCTCGCTTCCCCCCTTCCTCACTACTCCACAAGCAGAACACAATGCCGCGCCTGGTGGGAATGTCGAACATCGCTTCTGCCATGTTTAGAACAACAGATGTGCCGACAGTATTGTCGTAAGCACCAACCCGTGTCCCATATCCTCTGGGTGTGCCCGATGATGGATCAGTAGGTGCAATCATCGGTGCGATATCGAAGTGAGCACCAATCACCATCCATTCGTCAGGATACTCATACCCTTCCTTGTAGGCACAGATATTGTATGCTTCAGGCATCTGCTCAATGTACTGGAAGCGCTGCTGTTGAACATCGTCATAGCCGTATGACTCCAACTCACCCGCAACCCAATTCGCCGCATCTTCGTAGGAAGGATTTCCTTGACCAGCCCAACGATCGAGATAGCCAACCGCTAAATCAGCATCCTGGGGTGAAAAGGACTCATCTGTGATGAATGCCAACGTATCGTAAGTGTGCAAACCGGCAACAAGCCCAGTGCTATGCGCCCCACCTTCTTCTAAGGGAACACCAGCTGCCACCGGTCGAACGATCTCCGCAAATCGGACAGAAACTGCGCCTCCGGCGTTAGAACTGTTAGACAGTTGAGGTAAACCATCTTCCCGTTCAGGATCAACGATTTCAACACCGCGGGTTGCTTTCATTCCATCTTCGACCCAAGTCATCCATGAGATATTCCCCTCACGAATGGGAAAGTGATCACGGCCCGGCTCACCAATAATCACCGCG
>CALCEF010000120.1 GCA_937901365.1 uncultured euryarchaeote
TCACCCAAATCAGTTAGGATATCCTCCTTTTCTCCCTCGGAAAGCGAATCATCACGCGGGGCGGCTTGCATAGGGATTTCCGGGGCCGGAGTGATTGATTCTGTTGGGATTCCCATATCGGGCGAACCCATGGGCGGAGGCAATGGAGCAGCGAGCAGCGAGGCCACCTGGGGGTGGTAGAGGTGCTGGCGGTGGTGGTGAGGCGACCGGGGGTGGAGCTGCCATTGGTGCTGGTGGATTCATGACTGGTGGAATCGCGGCGGGTGGTGGTGCTGCTGGAGCAGGAGGTGGGGCCGCAGCCGCAACCGGCGGGGTTGGAGCAGGGGGGATTGCTGCGGCCTGTTGCGCTTGCATCTGGGCCTGCATCTGAGCTTGTTGGGCAGCAATTTGGGCTTGCTGAGCTAGCATTTGGGCTTGCTGTGCCTCAATCTGCGCTTGCATTTCTGCTTGTGCCTGAAGGGCTGCCGCTTGCTGGGCTGCAGCAGCTTCTTCGGCAGCTTTGCGTGCTTCTTCCATCTCAGCTTCAATCGAATCTGCAACGGCATTAAGTGCGGTTGGGTCCATTGGTTCTCCACGCAAAATATCCCTCATCGCCGAATCGATTAGCTCCATGCTGGTGTTGGTCAATACTCGATTTGAGCCGGCTCTGTAAATGAGCATGCGATGCTTTCCTGTGTTCGTTTCGAAAGTGATGAGTTCGGGATCTGCAAATTGCATCATTGACAGAATTGTGCCTGCCGCGAATAGAAGAATAAACCAGTTTGTGTAGAAGATTAGGGAGACGTTCTCAAACGCAACGATTGTTAGAACAAGGCCAGCGATTGCCATTAGATTCCAAAGATATCGGGTGCTGTCTAACCAGTCGAATCTGGAATGAGTAAATCCACACAATGCATCCATTCGGCTCATGAACAAATCTTCGCTGTGGGTCCCAGCGTCACCCCTAGTTGCTCTAGTAACTCGGAAGAGTTGCCCATCTTCAACGATTGAGAGTGTCTGATTGCCCATTGCCGTCTCCCGAAGAACAAACTCTCGGGCCTCTGAATCTTCAGCAAGAGTACGAGCACCGAGCCCTGGCGCGCGAGCACTGGAGGCGGGGGTAGATGATGTCCCAACAACAACACTCGAGGGGGGGGTTGTTCCCATGTACATGGTGAATCCACCTGCTCCCGCTGCGAGAACTGAACTGATAACGGTCAACCAAGCACTGAGGCCCAAACTTGGATCTGATCCTTCTGGTGGTTCGGGCATCATCAGATACCATGCGATAACTCCAATCAGAATGGCTGCTGCTGCACCGAACGGATAGAATTGTGAAAACGGAAGGTTTGTTCCTCGTGTGCCCAAGAACGTTGCAACAAGGGTTGCAACCAAGGCAAGAAGGCCGAGGATGATCAAGAGAGTGCCGGTAAATCCTGCACTTGCCATGTCGCCAGAGGTGCCACACATTTCTTCTGTTGTGGATGAATTGAGCTCAAGATCAGCAGCCTGTGCCGTACAGTTGTCATATGTCTCTGACAAATCAGCAACTACCGTTTCACATTCGCCGTTGATGCAAATCGTTGCTGATGCATCACCTAGCCCGACTTTTGTTTCGGTTGTCGTCGTAATTTCTTCACCGAACATATCCATGGTTGTTGATGTCTCTTCAACACTCCATGCATCTCCAGTCATACCGAGTAATGCAAGAATCAATGCTGTCACAATCAA
The DNA here is from genome assembly GCA_937901365.1 of uncultured euryarchaeote. Lineage (GTDB taxonomy): Archaea > Thermoplasmatota > Poseidoniia > Poseidoniales > Thalassarchaeaceae > MGIIb-P. Next base: position 1,711 of record CALCEF010000120.1, read on the forward strand.
ACCTGTGTGAATCATCATTGTCCGATCGGGTGCTGTGCTGCCTCCTGTAAGGGGCGCAACGGGTACCGCTACGGGGGCCGGGGCCATGGCTGGCGCTGGTGCCATTGTCTGGGGTTGCATACCACACCGAGGTGTGGTAGGGGTTATCGTTCTCACCCCGTAGGGGTGAGCCTCA
>CALCEF010000121.1 GCA_937901365.1 uncultured euryarchaeote
GATCATCTCGACCAAGGCGTTGAATTCATCCTTGAGATGATCGGTCATGCATGGGTCCCTCCTGACCACATATCTGTTCGGGTTACACGCTTTCATGCGATTGAATCCCAACTGGGTACACGACTTGGTGGGTTGGGTGCCCGGGTCCTTGAATCTGATTTACCACAAGGCAAAGTCGAATCGTGGATTGAATCAAGCCTCGCTTGTCCACTGGGCGGCTCCGGGCAATTTGCTCGATTTTCAAAAGAAGGTCCGACAAAAATTCCGCCATTCACACTGTATCGTCGGGAAGCAGTCGAGGACGTCGGTGGCTGGAATGAAGAATTTATCACGACACAAGATAGTGAAATCAATCTACGACTAATCGCAAATGGTTGGCCGTTATGGAGAACTCCAGCAACTCATGTTAGAATGGCGAAGCGGACCACTGTGAAACAGTGGTGGAGGATGGGTTACCGTTATGGATTCTGGCGGATGAAACACGTAATAGATGCCAAATCGCGGATGCGCATAGGAGAATTTCTGCCTTGGATCGGCCTTCTTACAGTTCTAGGATTTGCAATCGATGGCCAATCCACATTTTTCTTGCCGAACTTTTTGTGGCCCATCATCGCCTATTTAGGCACATTATTCCTTGTCGGTGCCAATGAATCGCGCCTCGCAAAAGAAACATCGATGCTATGGGGGGTTCCTTACTTGCTGATTCTGTTACACACATCCTTCAGTATCGGATTATTGGCAGGTATGTTCCGCCCGGGAAAGCCGCCAAATGACCGGGTTGGTTAGCGGGTTGTCCAACAGGTTCCTTGAAATCCGAGTCGGAAATGGTTGAATCATGGCGAGTGAGAAGAACCAACTCAACGCTTGGATTCTTTTTGCGGCTCCAATCTTTGTGTTCATCTCGATTTACCAACTGATTCCAGCGATTTCAGAGCGCCTAATCACCGATTCGATCGGTTTGATTATCTACATCTCTGTTGCTATTTTGATTGGATTTTTCTTGTTCCGAAATTCCCGTACAGTTCGGGACCATGAATGGCATCGGCGCAAACATATCAAGCGGTTGCAGAAGGACTACGCCGCCGAAGATCGCGGCATTTGGTCCAAGGCCGACTTGGCAATGTCTGAATTGGAAGCCGATGCTCAAGGAATTGAGCAAGGTGTGATGTCAAAGAAAGCATTGGAAAAGCTCGACGGCTCAATCGCCGAGTTGACAGGTGAACGATTGACTGCGGAAATTGAAAGACAGGAGTCAGATCAAGGCGACGTCGCATTGTTCACAGAATCAGAACACGTCCGCCGTTCAACCTCTCGTGTGACCGGAGAAAGTGGCCCCGTTGAATCCGTGCAAGGCGTCACCCACGCACGTGCGGAACCAGAGAAGGGTCTGATTGGTGGTGTGCTTGACAAACTCAAGGAAACTGCAACTGAACAGGCAGCAACTAACACAACGCAATCACCCGCAGTTTCTGAATTACCTGCTGATGATTGGTATTCCCAAGAAATGCGAGGCGTATCAACAACTGGCCCCATCGGTACTGAATCTGTGACGGTTGGGAACAAGTGTGGAAGTTGTGGCCATACCAACCCAGAATCCGAATCTTACTGTGAAAATTGCGGAACAAAGCTCTAATTTTGAAACGTCGGGTTGAAGAACAGGCGTCAGGACGCAAAAACACCGGGGTGCTCGTAGATGGCGGAGAAGCGCGATTACTACGAGGTATTGGGCGTTGGTAAAGATGCGAGTGATTCCGAGTTGAAGAAGGCCTTCCGGAGTCTCGCAAGGAAGTACCACCCTGACAAGAATCCTGACGATTCTGATGCCGAACATATGTTCAAAGAAGTCCAAGAGGCCTATGCTGTATTGTCCAATCCAGATCAGCGTAGGCAATACGATATGTTCGGACACGATTCACCGGGCGGCTCACCGTTTGGCCCGGGTGGGTTTGAAGGTGTCAACATCAACCTAGATGACTTGTTCAGTGGCGGTTTTGAATCTATTTTCTCTGGCATATTTGGCGGAGGCCGTGCTTCTAGGGTCCGCAGAGGTAGCGATGTTTTATTGCGACACCAAATCACTCTCGAACAAATCTATGAGGAGGCAGAAATCGAAATTTCAGCGGATCTTTCAGTCGCTTGCGAGACCTGTGATGGAACAGGTGCGAAATCAAAAGATGATGTTCAGACCTGTTCTACTTGTGGTGGAGAAGGTCGAATCGTTCAGCAGGCCAGAGTAGGACCCTTTGTCCAGCAGATGGTTTCAGATTGCCCTGATTGCCATGGCCAAGGGAAAACAATCCGTAACCCCTGCTCTGATTGCAGTGGAACTGGCTCTACCAAGCGAGAGCAGACAATGCGGATGAAAATCCCACAAGGCGCAGAGGACGGTCTTCGTTTACGCCAGCGTGGTAAAGGGGAGCACATTGCTAATGGGCAACCTGGCGATCTCTATATCCAGATTGAAGTCGAACCACACGCTTGGTTTGAGCGCGATGGACCAGACCTCATCATGGCCCTCCCTCTAGGCTATCCCGAGATGATGTTGGGTACCCGTGTCGAGTTACCTCACATCGATGGCAAATCACTGGTCATCGATGTCCCCCCTGGTGCCAAGCCAAGTGAAACCTTGTTGATTAGGGGTAGAGGAATGCCAAATCGGCGCGGTAGGGGGAGAGGCGATGTTACCGTATTGCTGAAACTCCACGTGCCCGAGAAATTTGACAAATCGATGCGCTCGACACTTGAAGAAATGCTGCCCTCATTCGGCCTTCCACCTGAGGCGGTTGAAGATGCTGTTAGGCGCGAGGCCGAAGATCGGAGAAACTGATTATTCATCCATCAACAGCGCTCTAGCAGGAATTGCCGCCAATGGTTTTCCTTCAACGAGTCCTGAAAGGTGTAAGTCAAGGCCTGTGGCGGTCCCTTCCAACTCCAATCTCAAGAATCTCGTTGTTCCGACATCCAGCGTATCTAGGAAAATTTCATCCCCATCGTAGAGCGATGTTGGAGATACTTTGGTGATTTTCCAAGAGGGCCCACCAGCGGCTTCAAATCTAAGAGCGGCCAATTCCCAAGGGGCCACTTCAACGTGGATACCGACCAGTAAACTACCGTGGCCCATACGCCATGCCTTCAAAGTCACAGATTCTGTGTGATGTGACAATTCCGCCTCTCCCATTTCAGCGACAGTGGCTCTCCATTGGACTTCTTCAAGCATCTGTAATGCACTGTCGATCTCAAACTCGTCGGCGTTAGTATTGATGAGCCTTGCCAATCGCTCACGAAGGCGCTTCAAGCGGCCTCGTTCATGGGATTGAACTTCATCGGAAAGTTTGCTTCCTCTCAAACTCCACAGAACGTAACCCATGGGAGCCAGCATCAGAACACCGATACCGATGTAAAATGGAATGAATTCCTTCCACCGGTCAACGATTGGGCCCGATTCAATGGGCTTGTCATCCTCGTTGCTAACATTGATGGTTTGCAAAACGAGATGGTATGAATTGGAACCGGTTGCCGAATCCGCTCTTGTTACCTTTACAGCATGATAACCTGGTGTCATATTCAATCCAACAGTACCGACGCCCTCTGCAACATCCAGCGGAGAAATGTAATCGCCGGAATTGTTCCACGACTGGATTTGTAATACTTCATCACCATCTTCGATGGTAGCGATGAGACGATGTGTTTCCCAAGCTTCTCCGGGGATAAAAATTGAATAAACATCTACGGTATCTTGTTCGCTCAAATTGCCAGTGGTGTCCCAGCGTTGATCTTCAATTGTTACCGCATCATTCTTGATGATGTCTTCATCGATACTGTTGGGACAATCATGGTGGCACAATTCATCTCCCAGTGTTAGAATCGTTTTGTTCAAAGTCCAAGGCGCAGCGGCCGCAGTAGTTCTTGCCGAGATCGAGAATTCGTATCTTTCATGTCGAGAATCTACAGCCGGTGTATGCAGTGTCATATTTCCATAATAGTTGTCAAATTCCAGTGCGGTGACCTGTCCACTAGGCATGTGTGTCATGTGCCCTACAAATTCAGTCTGCTCATCCCCATCCCATTGCAGTTCAACATCTGCATTTCCTCCTGTGGTGAAGTAAGAGCGATCTCCTACAGAATCAAGTTCATGGACAAATCCAGCAGCGGTCTTGTCACCCAATTCTACATCCTCATCAGCCGCATTTGAATGAATGAGAATCCGGTAGGAATTAGGGGATGTGAAATCGACATTTGAAATCTCAATCCACATCGGATTCCCCCTTCCACTACTGAGGAATGTGGTCATGTCCGTCTCGGCTTCATCGTGAAGTAATCCATCCTCCCGAATCTCAATTTTTAGTGGCTCGTCAGCATGTA
>CALCEF010000122.1 GCA_937901365.1 uncultured euryarchaeote
CAATCATCGCTTTACTGATTGGGATTCTACCGAGTTTTACATGGGCTTACTTCAATGCGAGCGCTCGTTATCTTTCGGAGAGTTGGCTCAATATTGCTGTTGGTGGTATTTTCTTCTCATTGATGACCGCCTTCTTATGGCGACCCAATACTCGAACTTATTCGATACAGGATGGGAAAATACGCCGAGATTAGGTCCGATCCTTGTCATCGATTTGTAAACCTGCATTCTTGGAAATGTAGATTCTCCACCATGCGGTCAGGACACCCCATCCATATGACCAATGCATCAGGAATGTCATCAGGGGTGCAAACACGACGGTTGACAATGTGCGCGAGGGAGATGTACCCAGGGCGGCACCAAACCAACATAACGTCACATATAGGCCCGCGAGGCTGACGGGTAGATGTACCAACGTTCGTTCCAGCCCCATCGGCACTGATTCGAGAGATATATCCCAAACATTCGGCCACGACAATCCCCCATTGCCAGCTCCATAGAAGAATGCGGTCAGTGCACCGAGTACCAATAGTGGAAACATTCCAACTGCGGTGTGGCTCCAAGATTTCATTCCGGGGTGAATTTGACTGGCCAAGATCCGAACGAGTCCGTAGTTTCGGATTTGTTTTCGAACTCGACCCGGATCCCTTCTGCGGTGCCACATGATGGCGTCCCGGTCCTGCCACAATCGATGACCTGCTTGCTCAATTCGATAATCCATCATAGCATCTTCACAACCGATTGCCCCTTCATCAAATCCTCCGACTTCATCAAGTACGGATTTTCGATAAGCAGCATTCACGCCAGGTAATTGTGCCGCAGGTGTCAGTTGTTCATCCCCTCGGTTGCCATAATTCGTACCTGCGGTGACCCATTTGGAGCAAAATGTCACATCGATAACTCGCTGCCAGAAAGTCGACCGTTCATCAGGGGGGGCGAAATTCGGACCTCCGACTCCAGAAACTTCGTCTCGATCAAACCAGCGAACAAGGTTCTCAACCCAATCTTCTGGGACCCACACATCGTCATCGGTGAAAAGTACTAGATCACAATCGATTGATTTGAGCGCTACATTGCATGCGTCCGCCCTTGTACGGCTTCCTTGATCGTCAATCCAGGTTGCTCCTTTTGCCTTAGCAACAATCTCACCTGGGTCTCCAGTTGGGCCTACAATCGCAATTTCTAATTCGCCATCCCAAGATTGCCGCGACAGCCCATTCAAGGCAATTTCCAATTCATCCGCATTGCGAAGTGTGGGAATAATCACGCACACCTTTGGACTTGCCATGCTTTACGCGGGTTCACGCATCGCCTTCAATTCTTGGTGCGAGGAAGTAGACACAACGGCCGGCTCCATCAGCGAAATCAAATTCCAACCGGAGCGGATGGTTCTCATTGAAGAATAAGGTGACAGTATCCACAATTGCTTCCATGCGCTTGGCCATTGGGTAGAGTAGAGATAGACTGTATTGGCTCTTCACAGGACCATCACAGGTCAAATCTTCTAATTCTCCTGCATCGTAAGAAACGTTCACTGTATCGGTGTCTCCACTAACGTTGACTCCAAAGGATTGAGCATTGAGGGATATTGTTGCCAAATCACCTACTTGTTTCGCAGCTCGTAATGCACGACTGAACTTAATGGCTGAAAGTTTAACCGAACTATTCAATTCAACCTCTGGAACCTTTGGTTCAAGCATCGTCGCCCGATCCAATGGACGTATGGTTCGATTGATTTCTCCAACTTGGATGTTGACACGACCATCATTTTCGTCGTAATTCATTTCAATCAGGTCTCCGGACTCTGCCAAACCGATTAGGTCGTGCAGTTTCTTCAACTCAAAACCAATCGTGCATGCTTCACAATCCCACGCCTCAAATGCCGCAGCATCAATTTCCATTCGCACCATGGCGACGTGCATTGCGTCAACGGCTCGAACCTCAATATGTCCCTCTTCAAATTTGAATTTAGCATCCTCAACTAGAACCGTGAGGATGTCCACGATGTTCCTCATCGTATCTTGTTTCGCAGTGATATTCAACATGGGGCCACCATACTCACCAACTTCTGAGCAAAGGGGGCTAAAAAGGGTTGACTTCAGAACACCTACGGTGTTCAGGCGGGAAATCAGTATTCACGCCATCCATGTCCACACTCTGAGCAGGTCAGTATGCGTGTTTCTGGTTCATCAGAAGATCGAGTTTGTTGAAGTTCGGAATAGACACTATCCGAGTCACATTTCGGGCAGATGTAAGTCTTGCTTGTCAGAACACCACGAATTTGGTCTGCATCATCAATGACCCTGCGATCTCTGGTCTCAGCCTTGCTGCTAGATGTTGCCTTGGAAATATCAACCTCTTCATCACCAATCTGAATTTTGTTTTCAGCAGCGCCGTGATAGCCACATTCATAGTTGGGACATTTGATACTCCCTGTGGGGTCTGGGAATGCTAAGGTTCCACATTCTGGACAGAACATGGGACCAGCCGCGATATTAGATTACTTGAATCATGTGGTTTGATGGCTTTCCAATATATCGTTCCGCACGGACTTTGAAGTAGAGGGGCCTGCGTCAACTGTGAAACTCGTATGGGACTGGCGATTCGCCCGCGTCTATGATGAAAGTGATAACGTCGTAGATGAGTGTGTCTGGGGTGGAAATCGAACCCCTGGGGCGCTAGCCAATCGATTGGCACTACTAATGCAGGGCCGAATGACCATTGAAGCCCAAACCTTAGCTGAGCGTTTTCCCGATGCCACACCAACCCCTTCGATGAACATCAAATCTTGGCCGGAGGCCGAAACTGCTGAATCCATACTATTGCAAGAAGCCTCGATTAAACTCGCTGAGCGTGGCGTGTCCGAATCAGCATCGAATCCCGACTCTCGTCTCGAACATTTGGTACAAGCAACCGAAGAAATGCGAAACGCACACAACACATTGGAATCCAGAATTGTAGAATGGGCGGGAATGTTCCTTCCGAACCTCGATATTGATCAACATCGAAATCAAATTGCTGCCGCCATCTCAACTTCTTCGAACCTCCACGAAATTGGTGACTCCTTAAGCACCATACCCGCAGAAGTCCAGATTGGTTCAAAGGAATGGTCGGCGCTTCATTCATTGGCAACATCAACAATGAAGTTGGCTACAGATGTTGAGAGAATGGAAGATTCTGTTAGAGAGATTACAGAAACTCATTTGCCATCACTATCATTGTTGCTCGGCCCTCTTCTGGCCGCGAAACTTTGTGCAACAGCTCGTGGTAGAGAAAGACTGGCACGGCTTCCAGCGAGTACCATCCAAGTTCTCGGAGCTGAGAAGTCATTCTTCATGCACATCCGACAAGGCACACCATCACCTAAGCACGGTCATATTTTCCAGCACTCTTGGATTTGTAGAAGTCCCAAGTGGACTCGGGGTGCCATCGCTCGTATGCTTGCAGCCAAGGCGGCCATCGCCGTACGGGCTGACCATTTTGGCGGTGAACCATGGACGTCTAAGCAAGTAGCCGAAGTCGAGAAAAAAGTCGGAGAGATTCGGGCTCGAAAGAACAAGAGGTGATGTGGTGAAATCTTTCTCTGAGATGGTCGAGATTCAAGGGCGCAGCCTCTGGTCTCGCAATGCGGTCAAGGGTGTCAGCCTTCGTGGAGAGCGTCTCAAGAGAGAAGGTCGCAAGGAATGGAGGCAATGGAATCCTCGAGCATCGAAATTGGGGGCAGCACTTCTCAAAGCGTCACAAATTGGTCTTCTCCCAGAACAGGGCTCAAATTGTTTGTATCTTGGTTCGGGCCACGGAACTACCATCAGTCACTTGCACGATCATGTCTGTGGAGCAAACAATCACCTCGATGGGACAATTGTTGCAGTCGATATTTCATCTAGGTGTATGCGTGATTTGATTCGATTGTCCAAGTCACGTCCTGGCATCATCCCCGTCTTGGCTGATTGCCGTAAACCTCAACAGATTGCCCCCTTTGTTTCTCACAGGGTCCCGTGGTTATTCCAAGACGTGTCTCAAACAGGCCAAGTTGAGATGTTCATCGAGGCCTGTAAGCAATACTTGGCCGAAGGTGGAACCGGTTTATTGTCTCTTAAATCCGCTAGTGAACGTGACACTCAAGGTGCGTTTGATCACGCTGAAGCCACTCTTTTGGAAGCAGGGTATACATTGATTGAGAAAATTGATTTGACTGGCTGGGAAGAACAACATGTTCTCTTTCACGTGGTGAATTGATGCCGGAACTTCCTGAAGTCGAAACGGTAAGGCGCGGCCTGTTAGGATTGGTTGGTAAAGAAATCTTGGCGGTTGAATTAAACCGCCCAGACTTACGATTTCCCTTTCCTGAGGACATGGAAA
>CALCEF010000123.1 GCA_937901365.1 uncultured euryarchaeote
TCAACTCTCTGCACTGATTCGAATCGCGCCATCTTCATAGTGGACGTAGATGTTGTTTGGAACTTTGCTGGTGAGTGCTGCAAGCGCCTCATTCACCTCTTCGACACTGACCTTGAACGCCTTTGCCGCACGAGCCGCCTTCCACGGGACCTCTTCGAAATCGGATTGGCGAATCCACTCGAACAAACGAGTCTCAAATTCGGTCAAATCCTCAAAGGCCATACAACGCCCAATCGGTCAAGGGACTTGAGGCTTTCACAGAACGGATTCGGCCATTGTGCGCACACATTCGTCCGCTGAAACGGTTCCATCTAGCAATGCGCATAGAGAATTGATGAATGGTACATCACAGCCGATTTCCGCTGCTTTCTCAGAAAACATCCTCGCCGCCCTCACACCTTCGGCGACCATGTGCATCTCACCGAGTGATTCTTCCAGCGTTTTGCCGTTACCCAGCTTTTCACCCAGCGTTCGATTTCGGGACCGTGGACTGGCACTTGTGACATACAAATCGCCCAAACCAGCCGGCCCAAATGCGGTCTCCGGTTGAGCGCCCATCATCGGTAGCAATCGCTGTCCTTCAGCGAATCCCACAGTGATGAGTGCAGCCTTGAGATTGTCTCCACCAATGCTGTCCCGCAACCCGTCGACAACACCACAAGAAAGAGCGACGGTGTTCTTGAACGCGCCCCACAATTCACATCCAACCGAATCTTCGCTCGGAACCAGAATAATCGAATCTGTAGAGAGGCGATCTGCAATCCTTCCCGCGACTGAAATGTCGTGTCCAGCGACCATTGCGGTGGTAATCACACCACGAGCCACTTCGGGAGCGATGGTTGGGCCGGTCAACACGACCACTTGATTGGAAAGGCCGGCTGCAGATAGTTTGGCTTCAATCGCTTCTGAGATTAGGCCTGAACCACCTTCCTCGGGTGGTGCAAGACCCTTGGCCAGATCGAGAAGAACGTGTGAGGGGCGCAAATGAGGGATGACATCGTCAATGACTGAGAGAATCACGCCACTGGGAAGGGCCAGCACAACCAATTCGCTGGCTTCAATCGCTTCTCCAATGTCCATGGTCACATCGATGTCTAAGGGCATTCCAGGGAGATATTTCGCATTCTCTCCATTTTCCATGATCGAGGCATAGACTTCTTCCTCGATGGTCCACCCTGTTACGCGGTGTGAATCGTTGGCCCAACTCAGCGCGAGGGCAGTGCCCCAGTTGCCGAGACCCAGAACCGCGATTTTGGACATGAAACGGCCTGCCAATAGCCCGAGCATTTGACCGTTGCCTATTCTACGGCCTCTATCGCTACATTCTAAGAGATGAGCATAGGAGCGGGGACCAAGCAGGGGTTGCCAAGCTTGGTCAACGGCGCTGGGTTTAGGTCCCAGTCCTCAGTGGTTCGCAGGTTCAAATCCTGCCCCCTGCACCATCTGAATACCGAATCAATATTCGGTGATTGAATCTCATGACTTGTTCATTTCTCGCGAGAACACCAGTGCGGCCAAGGCCAACATAACGATGGGGACACCATAGAGGATGAGCGAACTCACCCGCTCTTCTTGAGGCTCTGAAAACCCTCCAAAGGAACCCATGATTCGATTCCATTGATCCGCATCCGATGGCACTCCATCACCATTTACAGTGTTGACATGAAGTCGATACTGGACCCTTGTGGAATTGTCCTCTGGGGCCGTCCAATTGACAGTCCAAGCGCGCTGGTCATTGCCCGCTTCAGTGTGAGATGCTTCATTGTCAGAAAAAACTTGGACTTCATCGGTTAAATTACTCAATATTCCATGGCTGATCCAGAGATTAAATCCACCATAATTTGTATGATTTTCAATCGATTCAGCACCTCCTTCTGTGGTGATTTGAAGCGTGTATGTTTTGTTGGCTTCGTATTGCTCGGGTAAGCCATCTAAGGTGATGATCACCGACTCTGTGGCGACCGCACTGTGGCACGTACAACCGCTCTCCACGCCACTGATTCCATATGGATAGGATTCACCGCTTGGCAATGGCTGAATCACCATGCAGAAGAACAGGATGAACACCCATGCCTGCCGTGTTCGCATGGAATCGGCGGAACGCCGAAATCTCATCAATCCTCTCCTCGTTTTGGGTTCGGGGGTCTAGACCCCCGCCGTCCAAAGACCCAAAAGGTGAGGCAACCTGCTAACACCATGAGCGATAGCGAAACCCCCGCCGTAGGCGGGGACGATTTGATGTCGCCTCATGAATTGCTCGAGGATTTGGATACCGACGAGTCTGGTTGGATTGAATCCGACGAGTTTGAGAAGCGCAACCCCATCGACAAGGACCTCGACAAGATTCGAGCTCGTCGAAGTGGAGAGACTCGCAGTTTCCCCCGAGGGATTGAGGATTTCGTATTGATTGGTGGCCTCATCTACGGAATTCTATTCTTTGGAGGCACGCTTGCCATGAGTGCAGGAATACTCGGCAATAGCGTTGTGATGGATGAAACTCTTTCCGATACTTTCCTTGATTTCGAAAACTGCACAGACCCCGGCGATGATGTTTGGCTACACGCTTGGATCGATGATGCTCACAACATCCGAATCGATGCGTTCAATGTCCCAGAGGAGGCCATTTACACCAACATATCCTACAGCATTAGCGATGGTTCCAAAGACACCAGTTATGGGATGAATGCGACACTTGAGAATGCGACTACAATCAAAATTGACTACTCGACATGGTTTGATGACATGTATAATCTCCATGTCGAATTCACCAATAGGACGTTGGAGATTATCGAGGAAACTACACAGGGCGAAGATGGCGAAGATATCACCACCACTAGAGAAGAATGGTCTTCCAAGGTCATGACGCAATTAGATGTCCATGTCGAAATCAAATCTCGAGCCCCAGGTATGGGCTGGCTCCCATGGGTTGATGATACTCCAGTGAAGGAAGCCGTGATTGAATCGGATGATGCCCGTCGATGCTGGACCACATCTGAACTCGGAAACTGGGGTTGGATCATGATGGGTGCCGAATGGGGCGGCGGTCGTGAAACCGCAATGCTGGCCGGCGGTTCTGCAGGTGTTCCACCTTGGTGGATGGCCTTCGTATCCATGTCGATGTCGATCTTTTTCCTGTTCGTTCAATATCCGTTGATGTATCGCTTCTACCACACCGAAGAAGACGATATGTTGAGTGAATCTCAATTGAAACGGTTGATCCAATTGGCCATTCAGAAAGCCGAGAGGAAAATGAAAATTGAAGTCGATTGGGATGCCTGGAAAATGCAGGAACGAGACATCAGCATCGATGTCCTTGTGCCTTATCGAACAACCATGGAAACCCACGTTGATGTCCAGGAGATTCGAGGGCTGATGGTCACGCTTGTTCTCGACGAATTCAAGGCATTTGGTGTGATGAAACCACTTCACCTCCAAGCCAAGGCTGTCGATAGCCGACAGGGCATCTTTGAATCGCTAGAACACGGTTTGGATGTAAAGGTCGAAGCCCAAGGCGAGAGGGCTGAATTGGTCGATGATTATTCCAAGTTCTTTGAGAACGTAGGCATGCTGGCCGGCGTCGAATATCAAGCGATTAAAGAGGTCAAGAAGTGGTTCGCAAGCCAACGCCTCATCGATCGCGGCTCCAAGGTCTATTCAGACGACGTCGCCCTCTACGTCCGCATTATCTACAAGCCGAAGCAGCGATTCGCATTCTTCCGCTTCAAGCGCTCATTCGTCGACGTTGAGAAAGACATCGAGAACTACATGCGACGCAAGATGAAAGATTACCTTGAGGACCGAAATTTGGTCATCAGTGCTCGAAATGAAGTACAAACTCTCTCGGATCGCTCTGCCGCTGGACGAGTCGAAACCGGTGGCGAAGAAGGCAAGCATCAGGCATTGGTGGCCAAGCAAGAAGGAATCGTTGGTACTCTGTTGCAAAATCAGGTCATGGGTGACGTATTGTCGACGGTTGAATTCGTAGCTCAAGAGAAGCGCGATTTCATCAACAAGTGGGGATTCTGGGGACTCATCGTCTTCGTTTGGATTCCGTTCATGGCTTCCGGTGTTTTGGTCGGAGCCATGCTCGGCTTGCTCAGTCGAATGAAATTCACCAATGTGCTCATCGCTTGTACCATCGGTGGATTTGCCGCATCCGTGACTTGGGCCTATACGGCTCGAGGAATCATCGAAGTGATGGAACGCTACCATGCTGAGGCGCTCATTCCATGGATGATCGCTCTGGTCATCGCCTTCGCAGTGTTCCACCTTCGAACCAGCAAGAAGCGCCGACGAGAAGCGCTGTTCAAGGAGACGGTGCAGTTCTTTGGTGGCACTTCAGAGAGTGAAGCCTAATTCAGTTCACCCTGCGTAGCAGGGTGAAATTGCTATATCTATTCGATTTGAGGGCACCTTGTGATAGCATGACGATGGTCGACATTGTTGGACTGAAGCGACACTACGAAATGGCCTCTGGCACCGTCAAAGCGCTGGATGGAATCGATCTCAAGATCGAGGAGGGCGAACGAATTCTGTTGCTTGGACCATCGGGTTCAGGTAAGACAACTCTGTTGAATTGTCTCGCTGCCTTGGACAATCCCACGGAAGGCGATTACAACTTCAATGGAAATGAGGTTCCCAAGGGGCATGCAGAGAAGATGACGACATTCCGTCGAGAGAACATTGGATATGTGTTCCAATTCTTCAACCTCCTACAGGACTTGACCGTCCTTGAGAACATCCTTCTCATCCAGGAATTGTCGGATGGTCGGGATGAGGCTAGGGCAAAGGAACTGCTCGCATTGGTGGGTCTTGAGGCTGAAATGAATCGATTTCCCGCCGAGATTAGTGGTGGTCAGCAACAGCGCGTCGCCATCGCCCGTAGTTTGGCCAAGCGGCCTAATCTGTTACTTGGAGACGAGTTAACTGGGAATTTGGATTCGGCGACTTCTGACAAAGTCATGGAGGTGCTGGTCAGCGCTTGTGAAGCTGAAGGAATCACAACAGTCATGGTCACCCACGACGAATCTCTGACCAAATATGCAACTCGGGTGATTCGACTCGATAGTGGAAAAATCATCTCGGATGAAATGGCCTGAATGGAGGTGATACGTTGTCGATGCTGCTGACAAAGAGGCTCGCAAGAAGCCTTTGGCGTACGAAATTACGTCTGTCCGCAGTCATATTGATGGTTGCCATCGGTGTCTTTGCAGGCATCTCTTTCGGAGCCTACGCAACCTCTGTCACAACCCTATACGACGACATCTATGCAGATGATGAACAAGGTGTCAATCTACCAGATGTATGGGTTGAGAACAACGCGGGATATTGGAATGCATCCACGTCAGACACACTCTGTCAAGAGATTCGAAATCAGTGGCCCAGTGAAACGCTTGAGTTGGATCATTGTGAAGCCCGACTCAGGTCCAATGGTCAATTGTTCAGTACAGATGCAGACATCGGCATGATTCCTGCTGTTTGGCACGGAATCGATGAAGGGGAAGTGGACAAGGTTTGGATTCCCGACCATGATTGTTGCTCGGGTGGTCGGATGGCTGCTGCAGCCGACGAAATTGTCATCGATCAACACGCCGTTGAAGGACTCGATTTGGAGATTGGCGACACCGTTCGAATCAGCGCAGGCGCTGGCTATGCACTCAACTACACC
>CALCEF010000124.1 GCA_937901365.1 uncultured euryarchaeote
CGTCAATTCCACCGACCATCTCTTGGTCGATTGAGCGGGAATCCAAATCGGATAGGCGTTCATTGTCGACCAAAAATCGTCGCATTACCGAATGTGGAAGGAAGGCTTCAATCCAGCGCTCGGACACATCTTCACGCTTCTCATCGCTTTCCAGTTCAATCGGGCGACCATTGATGTGAACACCGAACTCTTCGGAAAGGCCGCCATCCGATTCGGATAGGAGCCAGTATGTTCGCTCGATGCGAACGGTGCCATTCAACTCACATTCCAGAGAAACTGCGAATCGCATGCAGCGATAATCTTCTTTTTCGGCATCGATTGAATACGCCTTGTCCAACCAGTCATCAAATTTGATTCCTGGATATCTGGGGGAAAAGCCTCTCTTTCCGTAGAGGGCAACATGGATTGCATCCAAGGTCGTGGTCTTGCCCACCCCATTTTGCGCCGCGATGACAGTCATCTGGGATTCATCGTGAAGTGGGATGAGATGATCGCCGGAATATCGTTTGAAATTGCGCAAATCGAGGGAGGTGAATACGACCATGCTTAGACCCCCAGATGCTCGTCGATATGTTCAGAAATACGCTTGATGATTCGATGCGGTTTTGCTTGGTGAATGACTTGGGTTTCCTCATCGATCAGTTGCCGCAAGAGTTCCATGATTTCATCCGGATTCTCGGGTGCAAATTCCTTGCAAATGGCGAGTAGTTCCTCGTCGGACAATTGTAGCATCAGGAACCCTCCTCCAAACGCTTCTGCATCACAATCGCCAAATCTGCTTCTTCTTCGACCCATATCTGTTGAATCAATCGACGCTCTTCTTCAGAGATTAGGGGCTCACCGAATTGTTCCTCAATTAGCAATAACCTGTCGAGAAGGGTTTGTCTGTATTCCATTGTATAGGAACCTGTACCAACCGAACCGTCACGTTTGACCAAGATCACGCCCTTTCGATTTCGGCCATGGACTCGGTTTTCGGGAAGATTTCGCTCCAATCTGAGGCGATCTCTAAAGTCTGCAAGAAGTGAGAGTTTCTCA
>CALCEF010000125.1 GCA_937901365.1 uncultured euryarchaeote
GCATTTCTCCATAGCGAATACCCTTGATTTCAACATCCCCATCTTCACGCTCTTCTAGGTTCATGAAAACGAGGGTTGCTAGTTCAAGACCACCCACAATCACCTCTACCGCAGGACCGGCATTCCCGCCCCCAGACCACGGATTTTCGACATATGTGATTTCGTTGGGTTCAATGCCCAAACAATTGACGAACAAATCATCGCAATATCGTATACACTCTTCCACCCAATACTTCACATCACCTTCATCAGGCCGGTTGAAACAATGGTGTGCCATCATTTCGAATGTGGTGAGGTGACGGCCTGAACGGCCGACTGCGGCAACATCTGTCAATCGTATACAGGGTTGTGAAATGGTCAATGGGTTGGCAGGCGGTGGAGCGATTCCCCCTGTGACATGCGGTTGAAAATCAGCGATGGAGGCAATCGTTAGGTGGATATCATCACGCCATCGAGCGATGACTGGATATGGGTCGATACGAGCATGGTTGTGTCCCTCGAAGTAGTTGAGGAAGGTTTCTCGCATCGCATCTTTGAGTTCCTTGCCTCTTTGAGGGTAGCCTTCAATGATCGGGGCTCCAATGAACGTGTACTCATCCTCTGTTGTATCTCCTGATGTTTCTCGCGAGGAATCTCTGGTCCAAAACCACAGATTGGTGACCTTGCAAACCTTCCGAACAAACCCCTGTTCGTGGAAATATGGTATGTCGATGTCACCGAAGGCCATGTGCATCCTCAGTAGACCGGAATTGAAGGCCGTTCATGAATGAGTCGGCCGGCACCCATAGGGTGCCGTCGCCGAAAGCGACTTCAAACACCGACCTCAGCGCGGGGTGTGAGTGACAATTGGCGAGAGCATATTGAAGCGGCCGGAAGCGGTCTGCATCGCATCAAGAAACACGGTGCGATGAAGGTTGATGCTATGCTGGTAGCAGATGCTCAACACCTCTCAATCCAAACAGATGAATCACCTGGCCAATTGGCGAATACTGCCGCACTTCCGGGTGTCGTAGGAAATGCATGGGCAATGGCAGATTTTCATTTTGGTTATGGCTTCCCCATCGGCGGTGTGGTCGCAACCGACATCGATAATGGGGGGGTGATTTCACCTGGAGGTGTAGGCTTTGACATCAATTGTGGTGTTCGATTATGTGCTTTAGATTTGGAGCAAAGCGATTTGCGCGACATGAAAAAATTAGGTCGCAGATTACAGGGTAGAATTCCAGCGGGACCATCGGCAAAAGGTGGGGTAGATCTAACCGAATCCGGAATTGAATCGATTCTTTCGGAGGGGGCAAAGGCAGCTGTCGAATTAGGTCTTGGGCACCACGAAGATTTGGCCTCAATGGAGTCGAATGGATTGCTTGAAGGAAATGAGCGAGGATTGACGGAACGAGCGATTCAGCGCGGGATGCTGTCGCTGGGAACATTGGGTTCTGGAAATCATTTCATGGAACTGCAAGTTGTTGATGAAATTCTTGACCCGGATGCCGCGAAGGCTTTCGGGTTGCGTCAAGGACAGGTGACTGCGATGATTCATACAGGTTCGCGGGGTTTGGGACATCAAGTCTGCTCGGATCATGTTGCTGATTTAGAGGCGCGTTACAAGAAAACTCCCAACGGCTGGTACGCGGAAAAATGGGACATCACATTGCCAGACAGGCAGTTGGCGGCCGCACCGTTTCATTCCAAGGAAGGTCAAGCCTACTTTGAGGCGATGCAGGCCGCTGGAAATTACGCATTTGCGAATCGAAGTGCAT
>CALCEF010000126.1 GCA_937901365.1 uncultured euryarchaeote
TCGGATTCAGAAATGCGATTAGAAACCCTTCAGTGAATCCTCGTCGACCAGACGATTGGTGCCCGTCATCTTCACCAGAGCCGCGTAGCATGAGTATCGCAAGGAGCAGCAAGAAGAGCCCCCCAATTGTTTCCAATATTTCTGCAGCACCACTTGAACTGGCCTTCAGTTGAGCGATTCCAGCGACGGCAATGAACGCGTAAATACCGAACCCAATACCGTGACCTACGCCACAGGCAACCCCTCTGGTTTTCCCTCCTTCAACCGTATTGCGAATCAGAATGGCAAGTGAAGGACCCGGGGACATTGCACCGAGAATCAGCACGACCACAATGGGTGCAAGAGCAGCCAATTCCATGCTTGTTTAGCGAAGACCCGCAGCCTTCAGACTTTCCAGAAGGACTGCACCGATTTCAGATGGATCGTTGGCGCATCGAATGCCAGCGGCTTCCATGGCTGCGACCTTTTCTGCGGCCGTACCCTTGCCTCCACTGATGATGGCACCAGCGTGCCCCATCCGCTTTCCGGGAGGTGCAGTCATACCTGCAACAAATCCAACGACTGGCTTGGTCATATTGTCCGCGACCCATTCCGCAGCTTCTTCTTCGGCATTGCCACCGATTTCTCCAATCATGACAACAGCCTCTGTTTGGTCATCATTTTCGAATGCGGCCAAGCAATCGATGAAACCGGTTCCATTGACGGGGTCTCCACCAATTCCGATACACGTGCTTTGACCTTCATCGATACTCATTGTTTGGGCAACAGCCTCGTAGGTAAGGGTGCCAGATTTCGAAACGATTCCGATTCGCCCCTTCGCGTGAATGTGTCCGGGCATGATTCCAATCTTGGATCCACCTGTATCTCCAGGCGTGATAATGCCGGGGCAATTGGGTCCAATGAGACGGACGCCGTCCGTATTGGATACATGTTCTACGGCCTTGACCATGTCGAGGGTTGGAATCCCCTCTGTGATGCAAACGATGACGCCGCCACCTCTGACTTGTGAAAACGCATCCGCTGCTTCAATAATCGCCGCCCCAGCGAATCGGGGTGGTACGTAGACGACACTGGCATCTGCATCCGTTGCCTCAATCGCTTCGACCATGGTGTCCCATACCGGTGCTTGCACACTGCCGAGGTCAACGGTTTGGCCACCCTTTCGTGGAGTGACTCCGCCAACGATATCGGTTCCATATTCGACCATCTTGGTCGCATGGAATGTTCCTTGGTTGCCAGTAATCCCCTGAACGAGAACCTTGTCATTTTCACCGATCCAGATACTCATCAAGAATCACCTCCTACCAATTCTACAATCATCTGGGCTCCTTCTGCAAGGGTTTCTGCGGTATGGATGTTGAGCCCACTCTCTGCAAGAATTCGACGCCCCTCTTCGAAGTTGGTTCC
>CALCEF010000127.1 GCA_937901365.1 uncultured euryarchaeote
TTGACGGCGAGTTGGAGAATATCATGATCAAGATTCATCAAAATGCGTTTGAGACGGCTGAAAAGTATGGGCAACCGGGCAACTATGTGTTCGGAGCAAACATTGCGGGCTTCCTCAAGGTAGCCGAAGCAATGATGGCGCAAGGCATCCTTTGATTTGGATCTAATATCCAGATCCAATCAAATACAGTAAAGCCATTCCAAAGGCTAAGATTCCGAAGAGGATGTCTGCAATCATTCCGATTGTAGATCCGCTTGTGCTGGCACCAGTTTGCTGTTGCCAATTTGATTTCGAATTGTAATAGATTGCATCCAAAATACAAGCAATTCCCACGGCCCCACAACATACTGAATTTGCTAGCCTGTAGGCTAAATCCGACCCATCTATTCCTGAAATAACTGACATCAGCACTGCAATTCCAATTCCGATTGCCAATACTATGTAAGAGATATGTCTGTAATTTGGACTTGGTTTGAATGCTGGTGCCTGCACATAGATGACCTGTTGGTTGGTGGGTTGCCCGGCTAGAATTTGTGGCTGCGCACCGCCTACGACAACTTGGTCAGAAGGTTGGCTTGGTTGATTACTCCATGGGGCTTGATTCTGCATAATATCACCTAGATTGCTGTTGGTGCGACGTGATCATCATCTTTGTCGTCTGGTTTCCGAACACGGTTCCAAACACCTGACATCAAATCGCCGTGATGTTTCTCACAATAGTGGAAGCGACGGTATGCTTCTCTGAATGAATACGCCTTCTTTCCTGTGGCCACAAGGTATCCCTCAGGGGAAAGTCTCGAAATGGTAGTTCCATCTGCATCGCAACCAGGATAATCACAGCGTGGCATTGGATCCCCAGACATCACTACACCTCGCTCCTCTTCAATCCTCGTCCTGCATTAGCGGTTCAATCACCACTAGTGGGACATTCGCTTCGACATTCATCCCATCTTCACAATGAACTTCAGTAACTGTTCCTGAGATTGGTGCAGCTACCTCATTCTGCATCTTCATCGCCTCAAGGATGAGGATTGTTTCTCCCTCACTGACAGAATCACCAATCCTAACCTCAACCGTAACCACTTTGCCTGGCATACTGGCGCTAACGGTACCACTTCGTTTCCGACCACCACCGCTACCACGCTTTCTTGGAGCACTACCTTTCGAATCTGGAATCTGGAATTCAAAGGTCTGCCCTTCGATGGTTGCTCGATAGGTGTCGCCTTCGATTTCAATGTCGACATCAAATTCTTCACCATCGATGATGACTTTGCGAACCTCACCCATAACATCACCTCCAAGTGGACCGTTTTTGGCGCGATTCCATTAGGCTGGGTTGACCCATTCTAGTTCTACGATGATCTTGACTCCATGCCGAACCCAATTGTCGGCCAAGCGATGCCCTTTCATCCGAAGAACCCACGAGAGATAGAATTGCCACCAATGCTGCTGCTCGTAGCAAAGGTTCTCTGGAGTCACTTTTCTCCGCAGCCTGTTTTGCAGCAGGTTCTACGTTACGTGCTGCTTTCAGAACCTCTTCCAAAGACTCAGCATAGGATTCAGAAGTCAACTTTTCACCTCATAACGGAATATTGCCATGCTTGCGGGCAGGTCGTGTTTCTTCTTTGTCCAGAAGCATTCCAAGTGCCTTGACAAGTCGGCGACGGGTGTCACTGGGTTCGATGACATCATCGATGTATCCCATGGCTGCCGCTTGGTAGGGGTTGGCGAATCTTTCGGTATACTCGTCAACCAACCTCTGCCGCTCTTCCTCAGGGTTTCCAGCGGCTTCAATTCGTCTTCTGTGAATGATTTGCACGGCCCCATCGGCTCCCATAACGGCAAGTTCAGCAGTTGGCCAAGCCACATTGTAATCTGCTCGAATGTGTTTTGAGCACATGACATCGTAGGCACCACCGTAGGCCTTGCGTAGAATCACCGTCATCTTCGGCACGGTTGCTTCAGAGTATGCATAGAGGAGTTTGGCACCATGGCGAATGATTCCACCCCATTCTTGGTTTGCCCCCGGTAGGAAACCTGGTACATCGACTAGCGTGAGGAGTGGAATTCCGAAGGCATCACAGAATCTGACAAATCTCGCTGCTTTTGTCGATGCATCGATGTCTAGACACCCGGCGAGGACCTTGGGTTGGTTGGCAACCACACCCACCGTCGTTCCATCGAGTCGACCAAAACCAACGACAATATTCCCTGCATAATCTGCTTGAACTTCTAGAAATGCCCCAGCATCAAGAATCGTGCTGATGACTTCACCGACATCATAGGGTTTGTTTGGATCTTCAGGGACGATGCTATCGAGGGATTCACACATCCTTTCAGCAGAATCTCCGAGTGATTTGTTCGGGACACCTGAGAGATTGTTCGATGGTAACAAGCCGATTAGATCACGTGTCAATTCCAGGGCCTCTTCGTCGGAACCTGCAGTGAAGTGAGTAACTCCTGACTTACTACCGTGTGTCATTGCACCGCCCAAGTCTTCGAATGTCACTTCTTCATTGGTGACCGTTTTGATAACCTCTGGCCCGGTGATGAACATGTGTGCGGTTTGGTCAACCATGACGATAAAATCAGTAATTGCTGGACTGTAAACTGCGCCCCCAGCGCAGGGTCCCATGATGACACTAATTTGTGGGATGACGCCGCTTGCACGCACGTTTCGGAAGAAAATCTCTGCATAGGAACCCAAACTGGCCACCCCTTCCTGAATTCGTGCTCCACCCGAATCATTCAACCCGATTACAGGAGTTCCAGCTTTCATGGCCATATCGAGGATCTTGCATATTTTCAGCCCGTGCATTTCTCCAAGACTTCCACCATAGACTGTGAAGTCTTGCGCAAAACAGTGAACAGCTTTTCCGTCGATGGTACCATGGCCACAAACTACTCCATCACCAGGGATAATGTTCCCTTCCATACCAAAATCAGTACATCTGTGTTCGACAAGTGCATCGACCTCCTGAAATGAACCATCGTCGAGTAGCATTTCCAGCCGCTCCCGTGCAGTCATCTTTCCTCGATTGTGCTGGGCGTCGATACGCTGGGAACCACCCCCTGCCTCAGATTGTGCCTTGCGCCGACGCAATTCGTCGAGTCGCTCATCAGCGGTTTTCATGGCCCTCAAACCGCTCGTTAACACAGTCCGCCCTTGAAGATAGCCCCCTTTGGGGGCTCTTTTCGCCATCCGTGAGGTTCAAGGCTGCTTCACGGCTCGACAAGTCATGGCAACGCCGTTGCGCATCATCATCGCCAAGCCCGGACTTGATGGTCATGATCGTGGAGCGAAGGTAGTTGCTCGTGCATTACGGGATGCCGGTCACGAAGTAATCTACACCGGCCTTCGACGAACGCCGGAACAAATTGTGCGTATTGCAATGGATGAGGATGCCCAAGTTGTCGGTCTTTCATCGCTCTCAGGGGCACACGGTTTCCTCTTCCCCAGAGTTTGCGAATTGCTACGAGAATCTGGCTTAGAAGACGTCGTTGTGTTCGGCGGAGGCATCATTCCAGAGAGGGATCGCCCAGCATTAATCGAAGCAGGAGTTTCTGCAATTTTTGGTCCAGGTACAACTTCAATTGAGATGATTGAGTTCCTTGATGGTTTGGAGGTCTAATCATGAATCGGCGCGAACTCGCGCGTGCCCTTTCCTCGGCTGAATCGATTACCGCCCCACCAAGACCGAACGAACCTTGGCGTGTTCTCGGAGTAACCGGTTCTCCAGGGGTCGGGAAATCCTGCTTGGTTGACCGAATCGTCTCACATTGGTTGTCTAGAGGGGAGCGGGTTGCCATTCTTGCTGTAGATCCCTCTTCGCCCATCTCAGGAGGGGCTCTTCTAGGCGATCGAATGAGGATGGCTTCAGTCGATGCAGGAGATGATGTATTCTTCCGTTCTATAGCAACCCGAAATGTTCCAGGTGGCCTCCCCTCTAGGCTGAATCGAATGGTCGATCTTTTGGTTCAAGAAGGTTGGACTCGAATCATCATCGAAACGGTTGGTTCGGGGCAATCTGAAATTAGAATCGTTGCTGTCGCCGACCGGCTACTTCTCGTTGAGGGTCCAGCCCGTGGTGATGTGATTCAAGCCGAAAAGGCAGGCGTCCTCGAGTTAGCGGATTTAGTCGTTGTAAACAAGAGTGACCTTGAAGGAGCAGATCGTGTTGCTGATGAAATTCGCCTCTCACTCAACCTGTCAGAAGGGGCCCCCGCTCCAGTCCTACTTTGTTCGGCCGAAACCGGTGACGGTGTCGACAACATGTTTGCGATCATCGACAATCTACCAAGTGCACGAGGTCCGGCAACTGCGCGCGCACGTGAACGGCTTTTGGCAACACATCAGGAAAATTTGCTCTCGCACCCAAAATTCGCCGATGCCCTCAAGGGCCTAAGTGAAGGCCGCCTGTCCATTGAAGAAGCCCTAAGCATGCTTCAATGAGGGTAAAACATGTCTGAAATCGAATATGAGGCAGACCACGTAAAGCACAGTATCGGTGGACGCGGAGGACACATTTTCCGCCGATGTTTCCATGTTGGGATGATTATTTTTCCTTGGCTATACATCGAACATGGAGAAACCATCGCTGATGTATTCTCTCAGACCCCTGTGCAATTCGCAGCGATGCTGGGCATCATTTTCTTCTTCGGGGAGTTAATCCGAATGAAATTGGGCATTCTAATCGTCGGTCAAAGGGAATATGAAAAGCATCAATTCAGTGCACTTGCTTGGGGTGCAATGTCGATTGCAATCACGATTGTCGCATTGTCTCCGTGGGTTGGGACTGGCGATCAACATGCGGGGTGGCTGGTATATCCAATCATTTTCTGTTTGGCATTCGGCGACCCTGCTATGGGTGAAGCTAGGCGAAAGGGATTGGACAAACAGAAGGTGTATGCCATCGGAACAATCGTTTGTGCAATCTGTTGGCTCATGTGTGGATATTTCTTCGGAACCCCTTACTGGATGGCGATTTACATGGCTCCTCTGACCATGGCTTCTGAACTCCCGAAACTAAAATGGATTGATGACAATGCTACCATGGTTTTAATCCCCCTCACCGCCGTTTTATTCACAGTTCCATTCTTGTGATGGCTCGCATCTGTCACGCTACGTTTACAAAGCGAATTCTTGTGGCCCAATTATGTCCGCAGACTTTGAGGCGCCTCTGGAGGATGAAGCACCCGGACAAGGCTTGTACATCTTCGCGTACTTGTTTTCGATGCTCGCACTAGCCATTACCATGGTCATGTACACATGATTCTGGGGCAGTAGCCTTTCCCGCGACTTGAAATGAACCCATCTCACCCCATTGGATATGTGCGGCATTGCTGGGCTACTCGGCTCAGATGGCGATGATGCTGAAATGGCTTATTCTATGGCATCATTACTGAATCATCGAGGCCCTGATGGAACTCGTTCTTGGTCAGAACCCTGTTCACAAGGTGGGGTTGGTTTTGGCCACACACGTCTATCCATCGTCGACATCGCAGGCTCTGATCAACCACTATTTTCCGACGATGGTTGTGTCCTGATTATGAATGGTGAAATCTACAATCACCAAACCATTCGAAACCAAGAGCGGGGGTTCTCTTTTCGCACCAAAGGTGATGGAGAAACCATTCTGGCGGCATATCATTCGCGCACGGATGATTTCTCTTGGGTTCAGAGACTCGACGGAATTTGGGCCTTCGCACTATGGGATCCAAATCGGGAACGCCTCATTCTTTGCAGGGATCAATTGGGCGTCAAACCCCTCATTCGAACGGTCACAGAAGAGGGGACTCTTCTTTTTGGATCAGAAGTCAAATCTTTGAGGGCACACCCAGGGCACAAACCAACTCTTGACATGGATGCCTTGGTTGCTCGAATTGCATACGAATATCCTCTCGATGAAACAACCTTGTTCCAAGATGTTTATTCAGTTCAATCCGGAACGATGGAAATCTGGAAATTGGCTGAAAGCGGTGCAATACTGGATGAAAAACATCGTTGGGTTACCAATAATCAAAGATCCAATAGCGAAAATTGGACTATTTCGCAGGACGCACCCACCCTTCTAGAATCCCTGACCAGTTCGGTTGCAGACCGCCTCATGTCCGATGTCCCACTTGGAATCATTCTGAGTGGCGGTCTAGATTCGGCAATGGTTGCGGCCCTTGCACACGAAGCTTCTGAGCGCACCGGCTATCCATTACCTGCCTGTTGGACAGTTGCAGAATCGGAAGACAATCCTGATTGGGTTGCAGCAGAACGAGTTTGCAGCGCTTTGGATCTACAACATCATCAGCATATATTGGAAGAGGGAGCGTTTGAAGATTCACTCCCCAATCTAAGTTGGTATGGTGAGGACCTTGATTTCACAGTATTGTTTTTCCAACCATTGTTTGAAAAGATGTCAGAATCGGTAAAAGTCGGATTGTGTGGACAAGGTGCCGACGAACTTCATGCAGGCTATCCGCGTTACAAAAATTTGCAAGAACATCGAAATCAAATCCGTTCGCGATTAGATGCCTGCGACCATCCCTTTGCAAACAAACTGATTTCTGGAAAAATCGACCAGCCGGGTTGGCGCACTAATCACAACCCCGAAAATTGCTTTTCAGATCTAGAAACAACACTGGATTACGAATTGAATCACGGCCAACTCACAAATTTCCAACTCCGCTTGGTTGACCGGCACAGTATGGCACACGGTCTCGAAGTCAGAGTTCCATTTCTGGGGTCATCTCATCTCGCTGCATCGAAACGTCTACCCACACAATGGAAGTTGTCTGGTGGCATTGAAAAAGTGGCATTGAGAGAGGCTGCGTCACTAACACATCTACCCAAAGATATCGTCCACCGACCGAAACTTCCTGCGGGTAGAGCGACATCGCCTACAATGATTGACAATTTATTGAATGAACTCAAAGGGCACGCTGCCGACTATGCACATGATATCCCATCTATTTCTGGGATGTTTGGTGGGCAGCCGGAGATTTCATTGGGGCTGCGCCTATTTCGCTCAATGCATCTGGTTGACGGAGGGCTCGGTCGTCATGGTAAGGATTTGATGACATTGTTGGAGGATGTGGATTGATGCAATACCAAGGCCCAGATATCTTGTCTGATCTCGAAACGAAAATCGAATCAATGCATTCCGATTTGGAGCAATGGTTTGCAGAAAAGCGTGCTGAGTTGGATCTGCCAATCTACGGTTCTGTCGATATTCGGGATGCACATTGGAAGGTTGCAGTTGTCGATGCAAATCAATACCCTGCTGGATTTAACAATCTAAGGGATGGAGATATTGGTGAACATTTGCGTCATGCCATTGGAGATTTACGACACATTCACATTTGGCCGGAACACCACAACAGGAACCCGGCATATGAGGCAAATATCGAATCGCTCAGAACCATATTGGAAAATGAAGGGTATGCCGTAACAATCGGAATCCTCGACGTCGAAGAAGGGACCCCGGTTTCAGTTCAAGGTGCTACTCCCGATCTCATATTACTCAACAATGACCTC
>CALCEF010000128.1 GCA_937901365.1 uncultured euryarchaeote
TGTTGATCAATTTCTGGTGGTTCGCAATCGGCCAAAAGAAGGCGCGTCAGAATCGAGACTGGTCTCCCGATTGCGCCCAAGTCGCCCGCTTCGAAATCGAAGGGGATTCAGTGACCCTACACAATCGCCGTGACTTCACATGGAGGACCACAAAAGATTTCGACGAAAATTGGGATTCTTGGACCTTCAACATGAGTGATTTACGAGGCGTTTGGTATGTTGTCGATTACTTCCACAAGATTCGTGGTATGGCTCACACGATGGTCGGATTCGAATTTAGTGAAGATCGATATCTCATGGCTTCATTTGAGGTGCGCCGCCAGAAGGGCCAGAAATTCCATCCTTGGGCAGGGATGTGGAACGAATTCGAACTCATCCTCGTCTGGGCTACAGAGAGGGATTTACTCGGTGTTCGCACCAATGGAAGGGGCAATGATGTCTACCTCTATCCCTGCGATGTTCTACCAGAGAAGCGCACAGCCCTACTGCAAGCGATGATGCAGCGCACCAATCAATTGGCGGAGGAACCAGAATGGTACAACACCTTCACGGCGACCTGCACGACTTCGATCACTAAGATTGTCAATCGAGTGACGCCTGGGCGGGTTCCATTCACTTGGCGAGCTTACCTTCCCGGATACTCACCATGGACGGCTTGGAAGAGAGGGATTCTCACCAAGCGCGGGACGTTCAAAGAGACGGTTGATGCGGCCGCCATCAGCGAGAAGGCAAAGGCCTCTGGTGTTGGTGAGCCCGGGACACATGATTACTCAGTCAATGTCCGGAAATAACCACAACAAGAGCACCATCACTTTCGATGTGAATCGGCCCACCGAGAGCCACATTGTGTAATCCACGTGTAGAGAATGCGAGGGGCTCCTCATCCAATGGAAATTCGACTCCGGAGATGCTCACATTCGCGCATGCGGTGAAGGCGAAAAGACTCAGTTTCGTTCCCTCATCGAGAACCAGTTCCAAGTCATCCAAACAGCGCATCACAACATGCTCAGACATGTGCATGTAAATCTCCAATTCTGGTGGTGCTTCGACCAATGCTGCAAAGGCCGCGAGTTGGTGATCGATTTCTCCTCCCTCAACACCGACAATATTGACGACTTCAGCACCATTGTCAGATGCGAATTGTAGAGACTTTTCCAAATCGGATGCATTCTGGTCCGGTAGAGCGATTCTCTCGACTTCGGTATCGGTGATTGAATCGAAGTCTCCAGTGGCCATCGTGACCGCCAAATTTCGCGTCAGAGCAGCATCGGTTCCACCATCCACACCGACGATGACCGCACAAGCCTCTGAAAGAGGCTTCCAAATCGCTTCTGGAGGCCATTCTCCATCGGCGCAAAGCAGCCACTGCTCCCCTGCCATGCCCTCGGATTCGGCCTGAAGTTGAAAGGGGCTTCTAGGCGGTTGTCTGAAGAACCTTGACTCTCTCGACCCCTAAGGGTCGAGTTCACCTTGACCCTAATTTCGGTGAGTCAAGATGCGCAGGATGAGTTTGTTCCTGACCCTACTGATGGTCCTCGCTCCTATGACGACCCTGATTCCAGCACTCGAGGAGTCAAGTTCGAAACTTGAGAGTTACGAGGCGACCAACGGTTGGGGTGAATCTCTGGCCTATGAGGTGATTGAATACGACGGAATCGATTGGGAAGTCATGCCGACTCGCGGCGTCAATACTTGGATTGGAAACGCCATTTCCAACTTCTCTGATTCAGTCGACGACCTCGACATAGCCATTGGGCCCGACCAAGTTGTGAAGGCCTGTGGATACAATGCTGATACTCAAGATCTCGAAGTTTACACACTATCTCCAGACGGTACAACCACCCGCACAACCGTTGATTCAAGCGGCGATGTTGGGCGAGGGTGCTCAATCATCGTCGACTATCGTGGATTTGCCCGAGTGGCCTATCTCGACGTCGATGCTTCCACCCTCAAAGTGGCGAGAGAAAGCGATTACACCTCGACAAACGGATATTATTGGATGGTTCGAACATTGGTCAACGATGTAACCATCACCTCGGCCCCTGAAATCGCCATCTACAGCAACGGTTCGATCGCCATCGCTTATCGGGATGCGAATTCCGGTGGATTGGATTTGATGCGTCATACAGGCTCATGGTGGCGCCATACCGAACTCGTGGAGGCCGGAGCAGCCGAAGACATGGTTCTCAACATCGACGTCAATGATGTGCTGCACCTTTCTTTCGTCGACACAATCAACGAACGTGTGGCCGTCATTTCTCTGGATGGTGATGATCGAACATTCTCAGTCGTCGATGAAGGCGAAGGCATCGGGCAACCTCTTGGGCACCATCTCGATGCCACGACGCGGGCCCAACTCGTCTATGGAATCGAAAATGGCACGGGTCTGCGAATCGTCCGTGACTTGACAGGGCGAGACGATGGTCGAATCTCTCCAGACCCACTTCTTGTTCTAGAAACCAGTGAATCTACCGGATTTGGTACCGGTGCCAATGCCAATGGAGATTACAACGCTGACGGATATAGCGACCTCATCTATGGGGAACCTGGGGCCAACAATGATTCTGGTGCCGTTCACATCCACTATGGTTCTGTGAATGGCTATGGGACAATTCCTGACCTCACCCTAACCGGCGCTCACGAAGGTGCACGATTTGGCGCCTCTTTGGCCATGGTGGGAGACGCTGATGGCAATGGCTACGATGACATCCTCGTCGGTGCACCTGGACAGAACAATGACACGGGCAACACAACAGGTGCAGTGCTACTGTATTCTGGTTTTGCGACCGGTTTGAACTCAAATCCAGTGTGGATTGAATCCGGTGACACCATCGACGGTCTTTTCGGCGCCAATGTCGCTGCTGCTGGCGATGTCAACGGTGACGGATATCAAGATCTCATCGTCAGCGAAATGGGTTGGGAAGGTTCGGATCAAGGCTTGGGTCGTGTACACGTATACCTTGGCAATACAACGTTGCAATCCGACCCTACGAGCATCATCGGCCATGAAGATGACCTCATTCTAGGCTATTCAATTCTCGGAGTTGGAGATGGCAATGGTGATGGGTTCGATGACATTGTAATCGGCAGTTCAAAGGATGAAACAGCAGTTTCTGGGCGGGGTCGAGCACAGGTGCATTATGGCAGCATGGATGGATTATCATCCACTGCGAATCACACATGGTCGGTGAATACCCAATGGACCCTCTTGGGCAATTCATTGAGTGCATTGGGTGATGTCAACGATGACGGATACGATGATTTTGCAATCAGTGAAATTTCCGCCAGCAACCTATGGGTTTTCCATGGGGACGCAGGTGGTTATCCTTCAAATCCAACCACTCTGATGAGCATTGGAAACGAAGGTTGGGGATGGAACATCCAAACAGCAGGCGACATCAACGATGACGGAATCGGTGATTTCCTCATTGGAAATGTCCAAGGTGAACTGGAATTGGTTCCAGGCACCAATGACAGCAATTTGGTCGACACTACTGGCGACTTCTATACCCGTAATGAGGGCGCCAACTCACGCCTCGGCCGTATCCTTTCAGCCGGTGGAGACGCAGATCGTGATGGAACACACGAATTCCTCTATGCAAGCACCACTCGAATGAACGACGGGACGACCACCGGTGGTTCAATCGTCATCATGGAGACACGAGATTGGGAACTTTCCAATTTACCGTTCGACTTTACTGTGAACAATCTCGACCTCGCTGTGGATGCGCAAGGACGTACCCAGTTACTTCTGGACACCGATGAGGGATACTATCACTACGAGCGCGCAAACGAGTTGTTGACCTCATCTGATGCTTGGGGGATGAATGACTTCGGTCAAGTTCCAAGCGCAGCGATGGTCGTCAGCCCTGCAGGTCAGCCCACAATCATCGCATCGGATGGATCCAGCGTCGACTTCAGTCAAGCTGCTGGCAGAGTCTATGTTTGGAGTGAAGTATTGAGTGGAGGCACAGCATCTCACGGTAGCATCGCTGCGCCGATTCCAGGTCGCATGATGGCAGCATTCCTCTTCGATTCCAGTTCTTCCAACTCCGATTCAGTGGTCTTTGCCAATCAGACAACAGGTGTTATTGACACGGATATCATCGACAGTGGTGTAACGATTGAGCAGGACATTGTCATCTTAGCAGACTCAAGCAATACTCCACATATCGTGTGGAGAGATGCTTCTACACACGAAATCTATCTCGCAGTTCAGAATGGTTCTTCGTGGGACGAAACCACCCTTGCAACAGATGCAAATGGTAGTCAGTTTGGAGCAGTTATGGCTGACAATAACAGCATTGGTTTGCTGTATCGCCACGATACTTCCGGCCTCATCACAGAGTGGATTCCTTCAGGAAATTGGTCGATGACTGAACGTACAGTACTTTCAAGCAACCAGACATTGGTTGATGGACAAGCGATTGTCCGTTTGTCGAACTCAGATCTTGAAGTCGTCTGGTCCGACAACAATTCACAGTGGCAACATCAATCGATTGCTTCAGGCATCGTAACCAGTCAAACCATTCCTACAATCAATACGAGCTCAGGTGCACCAGAATTCATCCATGATGGGATTCTGCTTCCGGGAACTCTTGTCAACACCTCAGGTTCACATGTAATCATCGATTCTGTTGGGTCTCGAACAATAGACCTCGATTGTGACCACTCCGACCCAATCGAAGTCTTCAGTGATCATTACGGCAATGATTGGTTCACCTGCAACAACCTAGCAGGAACGACAACACATGACACGCTTGAGGGTCACCAACCCATCAGTTTCGGACCTGCATTATCGTGGGTCGGCCCAATGATGTTTGACGCCAACGGCACATCACACTCTTTGACTTCAACAACAGCCCCGGGTTTACAAAACAAAGTTTTCTTGACCATTGGATTGACAGATACCGACCGTGATTTCATTCCAGATATGATGGATGATTTACCTCTATTCGGTGGCCAGTGGACCGATTCAGATGGCGATGGCTACGGTGACAATCCAGATGCGCCCAGCGTTGACAAATGCCCAGATATTGTTGGGGCCAGCGCCTACGGCCACCATGGTTGTGGTGACGTTGATGGCGACGGATTCGCCAATGCCATCGATGATTGCGCCAACAGTGGCAAATCATGGCGAGATACACTTGGATGTCCAGATACCGATGGTGATGGTTGGTCCGACCCGTCGGGTGCAGCTGGCTGGGATGGTGACCGCCACCCCACAAACTGGATGCAGGCCATCGATACCGATGGAGATGGTCGTTACGATAACCACGGCCCAGATTGCTGTGGACAGAACGCTGAGTCAGATGAATTCCCACTAGATCCACAGCAGTGGGTTGATGCGGATGGCGATGGCTGGGGTGACAACTCAAGCGCACCTACGGGCGACAAGTGTCCCGGCTTCGATGGTGGTTCGATTTACGATCGCGGCGGTTGCCTCGACAGTGATGGTGACGGTTGGTCTGACCCGGTAGCACCGACATCTTCCAATCCATACGGTTGGACCTACAACGCAACCCGCTGTTACAATTCATGGGTCGATGATGAGGGCAATACCCGCGCCGCAGGCGAACATTGTGCTGATTTGTTCCCGTGGGCACCTGACGACACCTCACCAGAGAACGTGTGTGGAACCCGTTGCAACGAGCAATGGGGTGACCGCGATGGCGATGGCTATGGGGACAACAACTCACACGATGCTTGGAACCGTGACGCCTTCCCGCTGGATGGAACCCAACACACAGATACGGATGACGACGGGTATGGTGACAATCCCGATGGCAACAATGCCGATGATTGTCCGATGATTTGGGGTAATTCCACAGTAGACCGGAAAGGTTGTACAGACACCGACGGTGATGGCCATTCCAACATCTACTCCTATGACATTAATCCTGAGACTGGCCTTCGGGAAAATGAGCTTGGAGATGCCCTTCCAGATGATCCCAATCAATGGCGTGACCGCGATGGGGATGGCTTTGGCGAGAACCCTGTAGGTGATTGGGATCGTTGCTTTGAAATTCCGGGAGCATTGCTCGGTGTTCCGGGCCCCGGTTGCCCGATGCCTGTTGGGGATGAAGATGGCGACAACATCCCGGATGAGGATGATTTGTGCCCAGATACACCCGAGGGTGAGAGCGCAAACACCGATGGTTGCTCACCATCTCAAATCGACACCGATGGAGACACTGTATACGATGATGTTGACATCTGTCCAAACACACCCACAGATGAAATCGCAAACAGTGTAGGTTGTTCCCCTTCTCAAACCGATATAGACACCGATGGTGATGGCGTCAACGACGTTGATGAGAATGCGAATCAACTCGACATGTGCCCCAACACCGCTGAGGATGACTACGATGAAGTCGACGAAAACGGATGTGCACCTTCACAACTCGATACGGATGGCGACGGTGTGACCGATGACTTGGACCTTTGTCCAGATACGACTTCTGGTGCAACAGTCACTGCAGAAGGCTGTATTGTGGCAGGGGCGGATACGGACGGGGATGGAGTGGATGATGTTGATGATGCGTTCCCTGCTGATGCCACGCAGTGGGCTGATGAAGATGGCGATGGCTATGGTGACAATTGGAACGACCCAGGCTTCGATGAACTTCGAGAAGGCACCGTTGGAGAATGGGTTGAAAATGCCACAACTCCAGATCATTGTCCACTCATTTCTGGACAATCCACCGGTTTGGTGACCGGTTGTCCGGATGCCGATGGTGATGGCTGGGCAGACACTTTCCCATCGATTTGGTCAAATGAAGATGAACGTGGAAACACCCTCGACATATGGCCGGACGATCCTTCACAATGGGCTGATTTCGATAACGATGGATTTGGTGACAATGAATCAGGAACCAATGGAGATTATTGCATTGGCCAACCAGGTGTAGCTGACCATGATGAGAACGGCCCACATGAAAATGGCTGTCCTCCTCTTGATGCGGACAATGATGGAGTCTACAATTCCGTAGATCAGTGTCAAGGAACAGTCACCAATTCAACAGTTGACAGCAATGGTTGTGCCGCCTATCAACGAGATTCGGATGGTGATTATGTCAAGGATGACAAGGACCTCTGTCCGAACACACCAGAAGAGGACAACAACATCGTTGACATTGATGGTTGCACACCTGCTCAATTGGAGAGCGATGAAGGCACCTCGCTGATGGGTGGTTCGATGAAGAATATCGCCATTGGATTCGCCGCAGTTCTCGCACTCGCTATACTCGTGTTGATAATCAGACGAATTCGTGGTGGTAGCATCGATTGGGATGAGGACGAAGACGACGATTTCTACGATGATGATGAAGAAGATGATTGGAGCCCATTCGGCTCCGGTGCGAGCGCCCTTCCGACCAAGTCATTTGGTGACACTCAATCAACTCGTAGTCCACCATCCCGATCGCCTTCACCTGCCCCAAGTCGAGGGCCTCCAGCCGGTGGCCGACAAGGTCCTCCTGCCCGAAGTCGCGGCCCTCCCACAGGTACAACATCCGGTCCACCTGGCGGTTCGGCACCTCGTGGCCCATCACGTTCCCCTGGTGCTTCTAAACCTGCGATGAGACCTGGTCGAAGTCCCGCGCAAGACACTCGCTCTGAACCAGCAGCACCTGTTCGTAAAACGCGTCGAACCGCAGCGCCCACAGTTGTGACAGAAGAACGCCCAGTTCGAAAGACACGCAAAACCACTCGCAGCCCTGCTACCGAATCATCCCCTGCTCCTGTTCGCAAAACTCGCCGCACAGCGGCACCCGCCAAGAAAACGCGTCGGCGAAAGGCAAGCGCATCGTTTGACGATCTATTCGGTCCCGATGAAAAAGCTGATTTTGATGCAGCAGTCGCCTCCGCAAAGGAGCGCTTAATCATCGGTGATTCAGAGCAAAGCGTCCTCGCTAGATTGCAATCAGATGGATGGAATGTCAAGCAATCCAAACACATTCTTGGCCATGCTCGTCCCTGACGCGTGTACGCATGAGCGCCGTCTACGACGGCGTCAACCTATTCAATGGCCTTCGCTGCGCTTGGTGTAGGCGGCACCAGATGGCGGATGAAAAAGAACTCGAAGGGGCCGTCCTTCCAGATGGAATTGAAGTCGACGAAACTTCGGCTTATTTCGGTATTACCGATTCAAGCGACCTCATCAACCGCCTTGCAGAAACAGATCGTTTGAATGGATTGGGTGAATTCCTTTCGATTACAGGCGACCTCCTTCTCAAGCAAGCCACTTTTGATTTTGAGACAGCAGCCACTCGACTTGAGGTTGAAGGTGGGGAAATTTACTGGTTACTTTCCGAACCTTTTGGGATGCTCTCTTGGACCGACCCGATTCGATTGTATCTCGGTCAAGAGGATTCTATGGGCAATCCCGGTGGGCCAGACCCTGGTCTTGCCGCCACAGAGAAAGATGCACTTGAGGCGTTTAACGACCCATTTCGATTGCTGAAAATGCTTGCAATTGGACACATGTGTGGTGGGTTACAAGAATTGGATCAATATCTGGCAAATTTTGAATCATGGATGGGGGATGTGGGGGGAAACAAGGTTCGTTTCCTCGCATTGCATCAGCAAATTAGCAGCGTGCTTCGAGAAACTCAAGGTGGAGGAGATGCCTCCAGTTTGTCTTCGTTGTCTGGAGGACCCATTACCAAGGCATCTGTTCAAGCACCAGAAGGCATGACATCTGTTGAGACAAAATCAGAACCAGAACCCGTTGCAGCACCAGAACCTGAGCCTGAGCCTGAACCTGAACCTGAACCTGAACCTGAACCTGAGCCTGAACCCATGCCCATTGCGGCCCCTGTAATTGAACCAGAACCCGAACCCGAACCCGAACCTGAACC
>CALCEF010000129.1 GCA_937901365.1 uncultured euryarchaeote
TGACCGCGAGCGTTACGCTGCATTGGGCGAGCAAACCTATGCTCCAGATCGTGAAACCACTGAACTGTTCCCCCATTTCCAGCGCCCGGTTACAGTGATGTATCCATATGAACGTCTTGAAGAGATGGAGCCTTGGCTGTTCGTTCCTGGTAACTACAACGGTCGTATCGGCGTCATTTGGGAAACCTGTACAGCATGCAAGGCCTGTGTTCGTATTTGTCCTAATGACTGTCTACACATGGAAACAGAAACTCGAGTAAACGTGCTAGATTTGGCCGAAGAAGGAGACGAAAACCACGGCTTCGGTGTTGAACTTGAAGTCGGCGGAATGGCTGCACGCCGCATTGAAGGCAGCGAAGAAGAAGCAGCAAACTTCCAACTTGCAACCGCGCACGAAGCACCTCCTGAGGAATATGAATTCGGTGAGGTCATCGAACTCGCAGGAGATACGATTAGCGTTCGATGGGACACTTCTGGAACAATCGAAGATGTCGCAGCCGGAGAATTGCTAGGGGCAGAGGTTGACATCGTCTCTGGCCGAATTGACATCGGTCGCTGTATGTTCTGCGGTCTGTGCATGGAATCCTGCCCGTTCAATTCATTCTTCATGACCAACGAATATGATGGAATGTCTGGCTTTACACGAGAGGATTTGTGGTTTGAAGCAGATCGAACCCGTGTCTTACCAGTGCAACACGCAGAAGCGGTAGACATTGAGTTGGCAAAGCGAGCGGACCAAGCTCGAAAGAAGGCTGAGAAAGCCGCTGCAAAGGCAGCGAAGTCGGAGGCATGAGCGTGGAATTACCAGGCATCATCATGGATCCCATCGGGGATATTTTCGGTTCAGTCGAGGGCATATCCTTCGGAATTTTGTCCGTAATCGCCATCGGTGGTGCATTGGGCACAGTTTACGCAAAGCGCGTCGCGCATTCGATGTTGGCTCTCATCATGTGCTTCTTTGCGGTTGCAGGAGTTTTCCTGATGGCCAATGCTGAGATGTTAGCCGCAATTCAGATTCTCGTTTACTTGGGTAGTGTCATGCTGGTCTTCGCCTTCGGTGTGATGTTGTCGCGCCGCCAAATCATGGAGGAGGATTTCGAATGAGACTCATCAGCACATTCGCTCGACTTGGAATCATTGGATTGCTCGGAGTCTTGCTCGCTGTGATGATGGATCCAGCAAATTGGACTCCAGTCACAGGTTCAGACAGCATGACGACCCTAGAATTCGCAACAGCAGTTCTCGACGATTGGGCATTCACCGTAGTTGTTCTTGGCGCCCTTCTCACCATGGCAATGGCAGGTGCGGCGTATCTGGTTCGGGATGAACGCAAGATCAACCTCATGTGGGAACTACATGGAGGTGAGGAGGAATGATTGAACCAAGTTGGATCGCAGGTTTGGGTGCATTCCTATTCTGCATTGGTTTGGTTGGTGTATTCACACGAAAGAACGCGATCATCGTCCTGATGTGCATCGAAATCATGCTCAATGCTGTCAACCTCAATTTCGTTGCAGGCGCCGCACATTGGGAGAATATCGATGGCTGGGTTTACACCTCGATTGCAATTGCCATCGCGGCTGCTGAAGTGGCTGTTGGACTGGCCATTTTCTTGGCTTTGTATAGTCAACGAAACACGATTTCATTGGATGAGGTAACGATGCTAAAGCATTGAGGAGGTGAGATGATGGGTGAACATAGCAAAGCTGAATGGAACCTTCTTCTGCCTGTTCTGGCAATGGTTTCATTCCCAATTATCCGCATGTCGATGGGCTTTGGCGCCATTGAAAGCGCCTTCTTAATCGCTGTAGTCCCGTTGGCAATTTTCCCCGCAATTCTGATCTTGGGTCAGTTGTACAAAGGCGAAGATTGGTGGAAGAACCAACTCAAAGAAGGTGGAATCGTCGCCTTAGCAGGATTGATGATTACGCTGTCTCTAACCGTTTGGTTGATTGTTGAGTTCCTCGTACATCATGCAGAATTCGGGGCGCAGGGCACCATTTTGGATTGGATTCACTTCGAAGTCTTGGAGGGCGAATCACTCGTTGGAACATCGACCCTTAGTTTTGGATTGTGGATTGACAGCGTTTCTCTGATGGTTCTCTTTGTCGCTGCCTTCCTGTGTTTCCTCATTTGTTGGTTCGCGATTGGTTACATGACCACCGACCCCATCAATGAGGATCGAAACCACCGCTTCTTCGCCGAATTCGTTCTCTTTAGCATGGGTATGTTCGGCATGGTTCTGGCGGACAATTTCCTGTGGTTGTTCATCTTCTGGGAGATTATGGGTCTGTGTTCCTATCTCTTGATTGGATTCTATTGGGAGAAGCCCAGTGCCGCTGCCGCAGCCAAGAAGGCCTTCCTTACCACACGTGTTGGAGACGTATTCCTGATGGTCGGCTTGTTCATGCTATACGATTTGTATCATAGCCTCGAATTCGCGGTTATCTTTGGAGACCCCACACTCGGAGGGGCTGTTCACGGAACAGACCTCCAATGGCCACTATTCTTCATGTTCATCGGTTGTGTAGGTAAGTCTGCGCAATTCCCTCTCCACGTCTGGTTGCCAGATGCGATGGAGGGTCCAACACCTGTATCGGCCCTCATCCACGCAGCAACGATGGTCAACGCAGGTCTCTACCTAGTTGCACGCATGTTCCCATTGTTCAGCGAACATCACTTTGAGGGCGATTTGTCCGATCTTGCAATGCTCATCGCGTGGGTTGGTGGAATCACCGCTTGTATGGCTGCCTTCATCGCTTTCGTCGCGAACGATATCAAACGAGTACTCGCCTATTCGACAATGAGCCAGTTGGCTTACATTTTCACTGGATTGGGAGCCGCCTGCTGGTTTGCAAACGAAGGGCATCATCATCTTTCGATTGTTGCTTTCGGCGCATCTTTGTTCCATCTCTTCAATCACGCCATGGCCAAAGGAATGCTGTTCATGGCTTCGGGTTCGGTGATCCACGAGATGCACCACGCCCATGATCACGTTCACCTATACGACGATGATGACAATCACCACGACTTCGATCCCCAAGACATGCGAAACATGGGTGGATTGGCGAGCAAGATGCCCATTACCAGCATCGCCATGATGCTCGGTTCAATGTCAATTATCGGAATTCCACTCATCGGTGGATTCTGGTCAAAGGAAGGAATTGTTGCTCAGACATGGAATGTATATGCGCACGGAGGCGAGATGATTCTATTCCCTGCTATCTTGGTTCTTGCCACAGCTGGAATGACTGGATTCTATATGTCGAGAATGTGGTTCATGACATTCGCAGGCAAGCCGAAGTCCGATGTTGTTGAGCATGTCCATGAAGACACACAGTGGATCAAAACTCCACTAGTCGTTCTCTCCATCGTCACAGCGTTCAGTGGCTTCATCCTTGCTTGTGGCCACTTCGTTCACTGGGTTGCTGACCCTGGACACACCCACTTGATGACCCACCTCATTGAACACCCGGTGGACGCCATCATATACGAATTGGAGCACGCCTTCTTACCCAAAGAAAACCTCCTGAAAATTGTCGGTTGGACCGCCATCCTCCTTTCAGCAGGTGTGGGCCCATATATCGCTGCTAGAATGCACGGCGGCCATCTATCCGAAGGAGAAGAATCCTCTCCGCTCACAGCTTGGTTGATCAGTTATTCAGGCAATGTTGGTCACACAGATATCGGGGATCTCGCTGAGGGTGGTTTTGCAAAGGCTTTGCACAATCGCCTCTACATTGATGACATCTACGAATGGGTGATTGCAAGGACACTATTGCCACTAGCAAGCATCTGCGCTTGGATCGACAAGAATTGGGTTGACGGTGTCATCAAGGGTATTGAATCGGGAAGTCAGTCGACCAGTACTTGGTTGCGTCAATTCACGACTGGTCGAGCCAGTGATTACCTGCTCATGGCGACCATTGGAATGCTGGTCATCGTTGGAATTCTATGGGGGGTGTTGTGAGTGGAAATGACTGAAATGATCACCATACTTGGAAACCCTCTGACCGTTCTCACACTATTGCCGATTACAGGCTCTCTATTGCTGATGCTCGTCCATTGGATGGGCAACGATGAGCGACGCGAGATGTTGGCGAATCCGATTCGGTATACCAACTTGGGTCTCGCTTTGCTGATGTTTGCTCTAGCCACACTGATTGGCCTAGAAGAGAAGTTTGGGTTGGCCTGGGGAGAATATCTCTACCAAAATTGCGAAGTTGGCGCTGTGAGTACAGGTTCTTGCACTCTGATTAGCAGTATTGGTGTCTCATGGCACGTCGGCGTTGATGCACTATCGTACCCGATGGTTTGGTTGACTACTCTATTGATTCCAATTACAATGATTGTAGAGTGGGATGCCAAGAAAGGTGCCTATTTCCACAGCCTCATTCTGATGATGGAGGGTGCCCTAATCGGTGTCTTTGTCAGTCTTGATTTGTTCGTATTCTACGTCTTCTGGGAATTGACATTGATTCCAATGTTCTTCCTGATCTTGATGTGGGGTGGCGAGGATCGACGGTATGCTGCACAGAAGTTCTTCATCTACACATTTGCAGCGAGCGTCTTCATGCTTGCAGGTATTCTCGTGATGTACTTCAACAACGATGCCAGTTGGGTTGGAAACATTACTGGCAAATCATTTGATTTCGTCTTGATGGACACCAGTACGAACTTCATCGCAACTGAAGGATTGCGCAGTGCGGTATTCCTGCTGATGTTGATTGGTTTTGCAACAAAGATGCCCAGCGTCCCAGTCCACACTTGGTTGCCCGATGCTCACGTACAGGCACCCACAGCAGGTTCCATGTTGTTGGCAGGTGTTATGCTGAAGATGGGTGCATACGGATTCCTCCGACTCGGCGTCACATTGTTCCCGGAACAAGTGATTGAATTCCAAACCCTCCTCATCGTATTGGGAATGATCAGTTTGGTCTATGGCGCAGTGGTTTGCCTCGGTCAAATGAATCTCAAACGAATGGTCGCCTATTCATCGGTTAGCCACATGGGTTTGATTTTCCTTGGCGTTGCCACATTGCAACCGCTCGGAATTGCAGGTGCAATGTTCATGATGTTCGCACACGGAATCATCAGCCCACTACTGTTCGCGGTCTGCGGTTCATTCAAGCACCACTACCACACATTGGAGATCGATTCAATGCGTGGTCTAGCTCACCACAGTCCATGGATGAGCGCACACATGATGGTCGGCTGGATGGGCAGCCTAGGATTGCCTTTGATGGCCGGATTCGTTGCAGAAGTCGCAGTCCTAATCGCATTCTACATGGCCTTTGGTTGGTGGGTCCTCCTACCTGCAGTTACACTCATTGTCACAGCCACATACTACCTGTGGAGTATGCAACGGACCATTTTCGAAGGTGATGGAGAAGCTCAGTTGCCACCGACTATGCACGGTGATGAACCACGCGATATTACATGGCACGAAAATACAGGCATGCTGATTCTAGGTGTCTTAGCCGTCATTTACGGAATCTATCCTGACTTCTTTGGCATGTTTGAGATGATGTCGGATTGGGCCACACTTTTGGTTGAGAATGCGATTTATCCACCGGAGGTGAACCCATGAATCTAGGTGCGCTGTTTAGTAGTACGGATATGGCCAGCACACTGATTCCAGAATGGATTCTTCTGCTGGGAATCATTGCGATGATTGTCGTTCCAAACCTTGGAAATGCTACCTTCCGTCTCCCGATTCCTGGAAAGGCTTGGCGCATTCCCTATTTCATCGGTGGAAAGCGGTTCTCGCTGACCAGCGACCCCCGCTTACCTTCAGCGATTGCGGCCTTCACGCTCTTTGCATCGTTCATCACCGCTCTGTTGAGTCAGATGGGCGAAATGGGTGTGGCCGAATCCTGTGTGGCCATGAGAGACGGCATCGCCAGAGCAGGACCAGAATGGTGCAATGGAGGATCTGTCATCCTACAGGTAGATGCCTTCAGCCGATTGATGGAGATGATTTTCACAGCGGCTCTCCTACTCGCAGTCATTGCCAATTGGGACCGCCTCCCCGCCACACCACACCACCGTATCGCCCTCAAGACTCAGCGTGACGAGGTCGTAGAGGGTCGACGCCTGCACCGCCTACTCAACAACCGACGCCAGGTCGATTTCGCACTGCTTGTTCTCATGGTTGCGCTCGGAATGTCGACAGTGGCCCTTTCCGCGAACCTCTTCATGCTCTTCGTCGGTCTCGAACTGGCGAGCATGGCCTCCTACGTGTTGATCGCTTTCAACAAGGAAACTCAAACCGGTCCAGAGGCTGGTGTCAAGTATTTCATCGTCGGTAGCGTTGCCAGTGCCATTGGACTCTACGGCCTTTCAATGCTATACATTTGGAATGGTGATCTATCGATTGCGAGCCTAAAGGCAGCATGGGCGGATGGTCCGAATGGAATGGCTACCATCGGTCTGGGAATGATGTTGGTCGCCTTTGGTTTCAAGGTCAG